>CAVJWJ010000011.1:0-24574 GCA_963653375.1 Roseburia sp. CAG:303 | reverse complement strand
TCTTTTACTTCGTCCCACAAGGCAGCGCCACGCAACGATTCCTCAACCATCTGATCGAGCGTCTCCTTGCCACGCACACCGTGGCGGCGCGGAGCAAACGTAATGTTGTCGTAGATAGACATATGGAAGGGATTGGGCTGCTGAAACACCATGCCAATCGACTTGCGGAGCTCATAGAGATTCTCCTTGTCGGTATTGATATTGTGCCCGCGATACTCAATCTCGCCCGTAACACGGCAACCACGAATCTCGCGATTCATGAGGTTGAGGCTACGCAGGAAGGTCGACTTGCCACAGCCAGAAGGGCCAATGAGTGCCGTAATCTCATCTTTGTGGAACGCAAGCGTGGTGTCATGCAGCGCGTGGTGCGAACCATAATGCACGTTTACATTGCGCGTCTGAAGAACCACTTCGTCAGACACTGCCACACCACTCACACGATGCTGCTTCTCGCTCGAGCTTACGCTCGCCATAAAATCCGCAGTGCTTGAAGCCTCTACCTCGCCTTGCACCTGCTGGGTATTCTCACTCATTCGGCGGTCATCCTCCTTGCGAGAGCCTTGCCCACAATGCGCGCAAGCACGTTAAACAGCAAGACGCAAATCATCAGCAGAGCAGCGGTGCCCCACACAATGCTTTGAGCCTGCGGGCTGCCTTCGCCGTAAATCTTGTAGATATGCACAGCGAGCGACTCGGCCGGACGAAACACATTCCATGCGCAGGTAGGGCTTGCAAAGTTAAGCGTAAAGAAATTCAGGCGCACGGGTGAGCTCATGCCCGAGGTAAAGAGCAGCGCTGCAGCCTCGCCAAACACGCGGCCAGCCGAAAGCACCACACCCGTCACAATGGCAGGCATAGCAGCAGGAATCAGCACGTGAACAGTAGTCTCCCAACGCGTAAGGCCCATAGCCAAGCACGCATCGCGTTGCGAAGCTGGAACATCTTCCAACGCCTGCTGAATCACACGCACCAGAATAGGAATGTTGAACATTGTTAGTGCGATGGCGCCGGAAATGATGGAATACTTCCAGCCAAAGTTCACGCTAAAGACCAAAAAGCCAAACATGCCAACAACGATTGATGGCAGCGACGAGAGCGTCTCAATGGCCGTAGAAGCAATGCTCGTAATGGGTCCATCAGGTGCGTACTCAACCAAGAAAACCGCACCACCCAAGCTAATGGGCAGCGAGATGAGTAGCGTAAGTACCAGCAGGTAGAACGAGTCGAAGAGCTGGAAGGCAACGCCACCCTCGGTACCATTGGAGCGCGAAGCCTCGGTCAGAAAGCCTGGCTTAAGGAGTGTACCAATGCCGGAGCCCAAAATATAGAGCACCATGGAGACCACGATGACCATAACCAGACCAACGATGAAGGTCAGCACGCCTGTTGCAATTTTGTCGTTGCGCTGTGAACGCGCCAGGTAGGCGTCTTGTGCCTGAGAGGCAGACTTAGCCACGAGCCTTCGCCCCCTTACGACCAATCAAATGGATAACAAGAATGAAGAAGAGCGACATGGCCATAAGCAGCAAGCCCAGCGCCCAAAGCACATCATCTTGAGCCGAACCGTCAGCATAGACCGCCATGCTGGTGGTAAGCGTGGTGGTGATGGTCGAAGCCGCATCGAGTAATCCCGTAGGCATCTTTTCAATACCGCCAATTACCATACGCACCGCAAGCGTCTCACCAAAGGCGCGCGTCATACCTAAGATGACCGCCGTCATCAACGAAGGCAGAGCGCTCTTGAGCACCACGTGCCAGATGGTCTGCCAGCGCGTATAACCCAAGGCCAGTGAACCCTGACGATAACCATCGGGTACAGCACGCAGAGCATCGATAGAAAGCGTGGTTACCGTAGGCAGAATCATGATGGCAAGCACAATGGAGCCAGGTAGAATGCCCAGACCCGTTGGCACGCCAAAGATTGCCTTCATGGCACCCACTACCACGTGAAAGCCAATGAGGCCAAACACAACGGAGGGAATACCTGTCAAAAGCTCAATCAGGGGCTGAAAGAGCTTTGCACCAAAGCGCGGCTGAATCTCGACCGCAAAAATGGCAGAGCCAAGCGCGATAGGCAAAGCCAACACCGTTGAAAGGATTGTCACCGAAAACGACGTGACAATCAGAGGCAGGGCACCTGTATAAGGCATCCCGTTTTCCTGAGTGTTCGCAAGATCCCATTTGGTTCCGCAGAAGAACTCAGCAACATTAACGCCATCCTTAACAAAGGCGGAAAGACCCTTTTGTGCCACCATGACAATCAGGGCCAGCACAACAAGTGTCACGAGCACGACACACGCACCCGTGACACCCAGTCCCACCTTTTCAAGGTCGCGTTTTGGCATCTGCTTTGCCATTACGCACCTTTCGTTATATCCAACAGCCAACAGGAGGGAAACACACGTTATACGTGCTTATTTCTCGGTAACCGTACCGGAAGCGTCCTTCTCAACCTTCATCTCGGAGACAGGAATAAAGCCCTGCTCCTCAACGAGGCTGCCCTGGACCTCGTCAGAAAGCATGTACTCCAGGAATGCGGTAGTAGCCTCGTCGGCGTCCTTGGCGCAGTACATGTGCTCGGTAGCCCAGATGGGGAAGCTGTTGTCGTATACGTTCTCGCTCTTGGGCTCCACACCCTCAACCTTGATAGCGTTGAACTTGGAGTCGTCAAAGTGAGAGAAGTCCAGGTAGGAGATGGCGTTGTCGGTGCTCGCAAGCTGGGTCTGAACGTCGCCAGACTTGTCGAGCTCGGCGTCACCCTTAAACTCGTTGGCCTCGTTACCAAAGACAGCAGCCTCAAAGGTAGCACGGGTGCCAGAACCAGCCTTACGGTTGAGCACGACGATGGTTGCGTCGTCGCCGCCAACCTCCTTCCAGTTGGTCACGGTGCCAGAGAAGATGTCCTTGAGCTGGGCAAGCGTCAGATTGTCGACGGTCACATTCTTGGAGACCACAGGGCCCATACCAACAACAGCAACCTCGTGATCAACGAGCTTTGCGGCATCGGACTCGTCAAGCTTGGTCTCGGCAAAAACATCGGAGTTACCAATGGTCACAGTGCCAGAAGCCACAGCGGTCAGACCCTTGCCAGAACCATTGCCAGAGCCGGAAATGATGACATCGGGATACTGCTCCATGAACTTCTCGCCCGCAGCCTCAACAAGAGCCTGGAAGGAAGAAGCGCCATCGTAGGTAATCTCGCCTGTAAGATCGGCGGTGGCAGTGGCAGCAGCGGAGCCCTTGTCGGCGGTGCTGGCGGTAGAACCACCGCAACCGGTCAGGCCAAGACCAGCAAAAGCCGCAAGGCTGCCAGCAAGACCAAGGAACTGACGACGAGAGCACGAATAGTCGAACATGGTTCTCCTTTCGCGAACAGCAAGGTTCGCACATCCATACAGGTGGCACCCACGTGGTCCACCCGCTTTCCATGTCACGTACTCTATGCCGCTCTCAGTCGTCTTGAGGCCGTATTTCCATCTCATTACGGCACTCTGACCAAGCATTACGATACACTCGCCCCGCGTTTACGAGCGCTTTACAAAGTAAGCCAACTCCCTTCCCTTGCACAACAAAAGCCGGAATTAGGAGTTGGCTTAGTAGAAGCACGGGGTGCTTGCCCCAAAACAAACATCGGGCAGCGCCGAAACGCCACCCGATGTTCACGCATAATAAAAAGCTGAGTTTAGAGATTGAGCTGATCCAGCTTAAGAATGGTCAGGATATAGATCTTCAGTGCCTGGCGCAGCTGCTCCTCACTCGCAGCCTCGTTGGGGCCATGCATCTGACCAGCCCACTCAGGCAGCTCAAGGCCATGCACCTCAGCACCAAAAGAAACAGCATTCTTAAAGCGGCGAGCATAGGTTCCGCCACCCATAGAAAATGGTGTGGCGCTCTCCCCTGTCACCTCGTTATAGGTATCAATGCAGGTAGTAACTGCCGGCGAGTCGGCCGGGATGTAGAAAGCCTCAACAGCATGGTCAACCTCAAGCGTGGCCCCAAAGCGCTCGGCAAGAGCACGGCATGTTGCCTCAAGCTCGTCCAGGTTTACGCAGTTAGGCAGGCGTACATCGATAGTCTGATAGATGCGACCATCTTTTACCTCAATGGTTCCACCACTGCAGGTAAGGGGGCCAAAGGCATCGTTTTTTGCAGCAATGCCCAGCGCCTTGCCATAAGAGTCTTTGTGAATGACCGCGAGAAGCTCAAGCACATGCGTCTCTGCAGCATTTACGACGCCTGCCTCAAGGAGATACTCAACAATCAACCCAATCGCATTGATAGTACCCTCAGGCATGGACGCATGGCCACCAATGCCCTGCGCGGTAATGCGCGCACGACCCGGCTCAACCGCCTCGATGGTCAGACGATCAGCATGCTTAACCGGAGCAGGCAGTTCATCTGCATCAACCGCAACCTCGCAGATAGACTGCGATGGAATAGCATTTGTTGCCTCAGCACCGCTCCAGCTCAAAATGCGGGCATCAGCGCCCAAATCTTCAGTCACAAACGCAGCGCCAAACTGGCCCTTCTCGGCATTACAAACCGGGAACTCCGCGTCAGGCGTAAACAAGAAGGCTGGATCCTCATGATGCGAGAGATAGTGGCCAACGTCATTCATGCCTGTTTCTTCGTCCGTGCCCAAAAGTGCACGGAAGGTATAGCGCGGTTTAATGCCCTCGTGTAGCAAGAAGGCGCCGGCGTAAAGGCCCACCACGGCAGGACCCTTGTCGTCAATGACACCGCGGCCCAGCAACCAGCCCTCACGACGCTCCATCGTAAACGGATCAGTGTTCCAACCCGGACCAGCAGGAACCACGTCAACGTGAGCAATCGTTGCAATCTGGCGCTCGCTCTCACCCGGGATATCCGCGATGCCCATATAGCCATCGTCATGCGAGGTCTCATAGCCAAGTTTCTGCGCAATAGAAAGCGCACAGTCGAGCGCCGCACGAGAGCCTGCACCAAACGGTGCGCCCGGCTCATTAGCGCCTTCAATTGCCACCGAAGGCACAGCTACCAGCGCAGCAATATCCTCCAGCACGTTATCCCAAACCTCGTCGACATAGGCGTCAACACGAGCTTCCAGATTCTTATCCATTACAAGCTCCAATCAGCTCACAAACTACCTAAATAGAAACGCCCAGGGCAGCAGCAATGTCTGCAGCCGAGTGAGCAATAACTGCAGCGCCCGCCTGCTCATGTTCGCCTGGCTGAGCACCACCCGTATACACGCCAATGCAAGGCAGGCCAAGCTCGCGAGCACCTTCTACATCGTGTTTGCGGTCGCCCACCATCACGGCATCCTCAGAGCGCACGTCAAGCTCAGACAAGACATCACGAATGCAATCAGCCTTGGTATCTCGACCGGGCTCAAGCCTACCAATCACGACATCAAAAGGCGGCATGTCAAGCGACGCAATCATATAGTCAACGGTCTCTTGCAAACGCGACGTAGCAACAGCGATTTTTCTATTCTGAACCCGAAGCGCCTCCAGAATCTCACGCATACCCGGAAAGATGGGAAAGAGCTCAGGCGATGCGCTCGCATCAAAAATCTCGCGGTAGACAACCGTAATACGCGCGCCTTCCTCAAGTGAGACATGGCATAAATCAGCAAAACCATTAAACAGAGGCGGGCCAATTAAACAGCGGAGGTCTTGCTGAGCCTCAGCCTCGTATCCACAGCGCAAGAGAGCCTGACGAGCACAGTGCATAATGTAGGGACCAGTGTCGGCAAGTGTGCCATCAAAATCAAAAATAACAGTTGAACGCGAGGCAAATGGCGCTTCTAACGTCTGCTCATCCATGTTTACAGCGCTCCCTTAAACGCAACTCAGCAACGGCATTTATCATAGCATGCGCTCTGTGAGCTCAAGAAAAATGCCCCCGATGCACTTTGGCAACGGGGGCATTATAACGAGCTTAATCAGCTAGATACTACTCAGCGTCAGCAGCCTCGTCCTCAGACTTCTCGGTCTCGAGCGGAGTAACCTCGATGTCAAAACCAAGGGTCTCAGCGGCAGACTTCATGGACAGGGAGATACGACGACGATCGAGGTCGATCTCCATGACCTTAACCTGTACCTTGTCGCCCACGTGGGTAACCTGTGCCGGCTGGTCAACGTGCTTGTTAGCCATCTCGGAGATGTGCACGAGGCCCTCAATGCCGTCGCCCAGATCAACAAAGGCACCGAAGGGCACGAGCTTGGTGACGGAACCCTCAACGATGGCACCCACGGGGTACTTCTTAACGAGTGCGCGCCAAGGATCCTCGGTGGTCTGCTTGAGACCAAGGGAGATGCGCTCGCGGTTCAGATCGACGTCGAGCACCTCGACCTCGACCTCCTGGCCAACCTTGACAACCTCGGAGGGGTGGTTGACGTGGTTCCAAGAAAGCTCGGAGATGTGGATGAGGCCGTCGATGCCGCCCAGGTCCACAAATGCACCGAAGTCGACAATGGAGGAAACGGTGCCCTGAAGACGCATGCCACTCTTGAGCTTGGAGAGAATCTCGGAGCGCTCGGCCTTGCGGGACTCCTCGAGCACAACGCGGCGAGAAAGCACGACGTTGTTGCGGTTGCGATCCATCTCGATGACGCGAGCCTCGATGGAGGTGTGCAGGTAAGAGGTGAGATCCTTCACGCGGCGCAGGTCCACGAGAGAGGCAGGAAGGAAGCCGCGCAGGCCGATGTCCAGGATAAGGCCGCCCTTGACAACCTCGATAACCTCGCCCTCAACGTTCTCGCCAGCGTTGAACTTCTCCTCGATGCGGTTCCAAGCACGCTCGTACTCAGCACGCTTCTTGGAGAGAACCATGCGGCCTTCTTTGTCCTCTTTCTGGACAACCTGAGCCTCGACGGTGTCGCCCAAAGCAACGATGTCTGCAGGGTTGACGTCCTTGCGGATAGAGAGCTCGCGAACAGGGATGACGCCCTCGGACTTGGAGTGAAGGTCGACCAGGACCTCATCACGACCGATAGAAGCGACCGTACCGGTGACGAGGTCGCCCTCATCAAACGTGGGAAGGTCGTTCAGGCTCTTCTCCATCTCGTCATCCGCGCCCTCATCCAGGGAAAATACGGACGTGTTCTGAATCTCACTCAAAGGTGGACCCCTTTCGAACTTACGGGGCCCCGATTGCAAGACCTGCAGATGTGCGTACTAGATGAAACCATCAGGTCGCGCGCACCGTTTGGAAATATCTCGGGGGCCAACAGATACTGACGTGAAGCTTTTGCATTCACGGTCATCTAGAGTACGTTGAACGCAAAAGTTTTTCAAGGTTCAAGCATGATTTTTATGCGAGCGGCACGAAATATTGAGCAGGCTAGGCACCCTGCCCCATCTCCACCACAGGCGACAGATTGTCCCTGGCAGCCTCATCGGCATCCACGCGCTCACGCGCCAAAGCGAGCTGCTCTGCCACAGCGACAGGCGCGGTTCCGCCCTCGGTTGTGCGCGCTGCCACAATAGAGGGGATGTCGAGCGCTGTTGTGATATCACGCTCAAACAGCGGGCTTGCCTCCTGGAACACCTCAAAAGGCAGATCTTCGAGGTTGCAGCCACGCTTTTCGCAGGTAAGCACCAGGTGCCCCACCACGGCGTGCGCCTCACGGAACGGTAGACCGCGCTTTGCCAGGTAATCAGCCACATCTGTCGCTGCCAAATGGCCAACACCGCACTCGCGACGCATGGCATCCTCATTTACCTGCCAGGTCTCCACCATGCCCGACATCACCGAGAGGCACTGCACGAGCGTACGAGCCGTGTCGAGCGCACCCTCCTTGTCCTCCTGCAAGTCCTTGTTATAGGCAAGAGGCAGACCTTTCATGGTTACCAAAAGCTGCGTAAGGTTGCCATAAACACGGCCCGTCTTACCACGGATGAGCTCAGCAAAGTCAGGGTTTTTCTTCTGCGGCATTATCGAAGAACCAGTGGAATACGCATCGGAAAGCGTGATAAAACCAAACTCCGAGGTAGACCACAAAACAATCTCTTCAGACAGGCGCGAAAGGTGCATAGCCATAACAGAGCCAGCGTAGTGCAAATCGAGCAAGAAGTCGCGATCAGAAACAGCGTCAAGCGAGTTGGAAATAACCTGCGAAAATCCCAGCTCGACTGCCGTCATCTTGCGGTCGAGCGGATAAGTGGTGCCAGCCAGAGCCGCAGCGCCCAATGGCGAGGCATCCGCCGCATTGAAGGCAGAGACAAGGCGACCGAAGTCGCGCGTGAACATCCATACATACGCAAGCAAGTGATGCGAAAGCAACACCGGCTGCGCGTGCTGCATATGGGTGTAACCAGGCAAAATAACGTCTGAATACTTCTCAGCAGCCTCTACCAGCACGTGGCGCAGGTGGAGATTCTCATCCATAAGCTGACGTGCCAAAGCCTTGACAGCCAAACGCGTATCCGTTGCTACTTGGTCATTACGAGAACGACCGGTGTGCAGGCGCTTACCCGCCTCGCCAATACGGCGCGTAAGCTCACTCTCAATGGACATGTGAATGTCCTCGTCGTTGATATCAAAAGTAAAGTTGCCCGCATCAATGTCAGCGCAAATAGCATCAAGACCAGCGCGAATCTGCTCCGCATCCTCGTTGCTAATAATGCCTTGAGCAGCAAGCATCTTGGCGTGAGCCTTGGAGCCTGCAATATCCTGGCGATACAAGTGCTTATCCACGGGCAGTGATGCGCCAAACTCCTGCGTAACTTCAGCCACGCCTTTCTCAAAACGGCCTCCCCATAGCGCCATGGGAAACCTCCTCAAACTCGAATTCACAATACGCCACAGTGTACAAAACAGCGCGCGGCCGCGCTAGAGAAGCGGTTTCTCGCCACTCCAGTTTGCAAGCCAAGCCTCCATAGATCGGCCCATCTCGGCCATAAAATCACTCGTATGCTTGCGCGTATAAATGTCATGCACGCGATCCCCGTGCTCCTGAGCATGTGGACGAAACATTGCATCCATCTCTACGACCTGGGCATCCAACACAGCAGGCTCTGCCCTTTGGTAACGCTCACTCATTACCAAGTTTTCTACCGGATGCGCAATAGGCGCACGAGAGCGCGTGGGCTTACCCAAAATTAGCATGCACAGCGGAACGGTATGGACAGGCAGATTAAGAAGAGCCGCTACCTCTTCTGCATTTTCTACAATGTCACCTACGTAGCAGCTGCCAAGACCAACAGTCTCGGCAGCTATTACAGCCGTCTGAGCCGCAATCACAGCATCTTGCGAAGCGATAGCCCACTCCCCCAACCCAACATGACGGTCTGGAGTCTTGCCTGTTCGTTCAATAAACTCTGGCGTGTAGCACCCTGCGTACTCAAAAAGATCAATCCACTTGGCGTAGTCCACCACAAACACCAGCGCCCACGGCGCGTGTGCAATCATGGGTTGATGATCGCAGAGCTCGGCCAAGCGCCCCAAGGTCTCGCGGTTACGAATATCAATGATGGAATACATCATCATCGCTCCCGCACTTGCTGCACGGCTCGCAGCATGCAGCACTGCCTCGCGCTGCTCTGGCGTAGGTTGCACTGGTAGACCATCTACACCTTGAGCAAAGGTGCGCGTTGAAGAGCGTTGCTCGATAACCTCAAGCACCGGATTGTCGAGTGCATCTTTTGGATAGCCTCCAGGATTGTAGCAACTTTCATCCGTTTTGCTCTCAGCTGCCATAGCATCTCCCTGTCCTGCGCACACAGTCTTATAGAAGAACGTGCGCCAAGCTAAATTCAAAAAGGGCGGCTCCGCGCAACACCGCGGGACCGCCCTCCTTACGTCTTAAGGCAAATAGGCTACTAGGCCAGCTGAGAACCCGGACCCTGAACCTTCGACCAGGTCTTAAGCGACAAGGTATCCAGATAGATGAAACCAGCGGCCGACTTCTCATCGAACGTCGTGTCGCGGTCGTAAGTAGCCAGACCGTAATCGTAGAGGCTGTAGGGGCTCTTGCGGCCCACAACAGAAAGGTTGCCCTTAAAGAACTTGAGACGCACAGTACCAGTTACAAACTTCTGAGTCTCAGCCATAAAAGCATCAAGAGCACCCTTAAGCGGGCTGAACCACTTGCCGTTATAAACCGTCGTAGCCCACTCATGCTCCAGACCCAGCTTATACTTGAGCACCTCGCCCTCAACAGTCAGGTCCTCAAGCGCCTTGTGGGCGGTAAGCAGCGTCAATGCAGCAGGAACCTCGTAGCACTCGCGGGACTTCAGACCAACCAGACGATCCTCAACAAGGTCAAGACGACCAAAACCGTTATCGCCAGCAATCTGGTTGAGCTTAATAATGAGCTCGGAAAGCTTCATTTGCTCACCATCGATGGAAACCGGCTTACCAGCCTCAAAGCCAATCTCAACATAGGTGGGAACATCGGGGGTGTCCTCGGGGTTCTTGGTCATCGTCCAAGCATCATCGAGCGGCTCGTTCCACGGGTCCTCCATGTGACCGCACTCAATAGCGCGACCCCACAGGTTGTCGTCGATGGAATACGGGTTGTCGTTTGCGCCCTCAGGTACGGGGATACCGTGCTCATGTGCATAAGCAACCTCGTCAGGACGGCACTTAAGATCCCACTCACGAACCGGAGCAATGACCTTCAACTCGGGATCGAGAGCGAGCACGCCAGCCTCAAAACGCACCTGGTCGTTACCCTTACCCGTGCAGCCGTGTGCCACGTAAGTAGCACCATACTCGTGAGCAACCTCAACGAGCTTAGCGGCAAGCAGCGGACGAGACAGAGCTGAGAGCAGCGGATATTTATTTTCGTACATAGAGTTTGCGGCAATAGCGCGCGTCAGATACTCATCAGAGAACTCATCGCGAAGGTCGAGTACTTTGCAATCCACAACGCCCAAAGCAAGAGCCTTCTGACGCTTGGACTCAAGGTCGGTCTCCTCCTGACCCACGTTGCCACAGACGCACACAACGTCCAGGTTCTTCTCGGTCTGCAGCCACTTGACGCAGACAGAGGTGTCGAGACCACCAGAATACGCGAGAACAACTTTCTCTTTGCTCATGTTTGCTTCCTTTCACCCTTGATAGCTATTGGAGCAACGAATATGTTGGCGAGCCGTTCGAAGACCCGCGTTATCCGTTATAGCAGGTTGCGCACGCGCGGTGCGCGTGTATGAATAAATTCGCGCAAAATTGTGATGAACGTCACTTTTAACACGCCCACTACCAGTGCGTTTATTAAACACATGTATAGGTGCTATGCAAAACGCGAAACATACCGGTAACAAGAGGGCAATGTATAGGCATAGCACCAAGCAGTGAGGCCGAGCATAGACATCGCGCGGCCTCGCACTCGCACTACTTTGCATCCGCCCACGTAACACCCGTAGACGCATCCGCAATAAGCGGAACACGCAGTTCAGCCACGCCTTCCATCTCCTCGCGAACCATGGCAGTTAAACGCTCAACCTCTTCGAGCGGGCACTCAAAATCAAGTTCGTCGTGCACCTGAAGAATCATGCGTGCCGCGAAGCCCTCATCACGAAGCCGACGTGCAACACGATTCATAGCAATCTTAATGATGTCAGCCGCGCTACCCTGCATAGGATGATTCATAGCCGTGCGCTCGCCAAAACCTCGCTGCACGGGGTTTTTCATCTTGAGCTCAGGAATGTAGCGGCGCCTGCCATACATGGTCTCGGCATACCCGCGCTCGCATGCCTCGGCAACCACCCTGTCAAGGAAGGTGCGGACTCCAGGATAGGCTTCGTAGTAACGATCAATCATCTCGCGAGCCTCGGCAACAGGAATATCGAGTGTCTGCGAGAGACCATAAGCCTGCTGGCCATACACAATGCCAAAGTTCACTGCCTTGGCGCGGCTTCTAAGCTGCGGAGTCACCTGGTCTACCGGCACGCCAAAGACACGCGCGGCAGTCTCGGCATGAAAATCCTCGCCCTCTTTGAAGGCGCGTACAAGATGTTCATCGCCCGAGAGGTGAGCCAAAAGGCGAAGCTCAATCTGAGAGTAGTCAACGGCCAAAAAGACCGAGCCCTCTCCTGCCGAGAACGCCGTCTTTACCGTTCGGCCCAGCTCCGAACGCGTTGGAATGTTTTGAAGATTGGGGTTAGAGGAAGACAGGCGTCCCGTTGCGGTAACAGTCTGGTTGTACGTGGTATGCACGCGACCGTCAGCCAAACGCAAGGGGCCAAGGGCATCCAGATAGGTTGACTTAATCTTGGTCATCTCGCGGTACTTAAGAATCTGACGCACAATCTCATGGTCGCGCGCAAGTTCCTCAAGCTTCTTAGCATTGGTCGAATAATAGCCGCGCTGTGTCTTTTTAAGACCCTTTGTAGGCAGGCCCATCACATCAAAGAGCACATGCGAAAGCTGCATGGGGCTTGAGATGTTAAAGGTTTCATCTCCTGCCAACACGCGAATCTTTGCCTCAACCTCGCCAATTTGCTCCGCAAGCCCCAAGGACAAACCATGCAGGCGCTCAGGATCAACAAGCATGCCCGTACGCTCCATGGCGGCAAGAACGCACACGAGCGGCATCTCAATTTGCTCAAAAACCTCGGTGACACCAGAGTCTGCAAGGCCTGTGGCAAGCATTTCATGCGCCGCAAGGGCGACAAACGCGCCGCGCGCCGCAGGAGCCAGAGCATCTTCGGCAGCCCCCTCCTCGCCACGCGCTTCAGGAACAGATGCATGCAGATAGGTGTCGGCAATGTAGACATCGTCAAAAGAATCGCGAGAGGAGTCTAGCAGATAAGCTGCAACGCTCGTATCAAACAGACAAGCAGGATTTGCTGCAAGTGGATCAAAGAACTCAGGAAGCGTCGAATCCACAGGCGAAAGCTCATGAAGCAGAGCCTTTATATCGGGCGAAACCACCCGACCCTGCTGCAGAAGGTATGACAGGATACCCGCAATAGCGCCGTGTGTGCAATTGAGTTCATCAATGCCAGAGCATGCACCAGTCTCGCCATCTACCTGCTCAAAGCCATACAAGCTGTCTTTTGTTGCCACCCACAGCGTATGTGTTGTGCCAAAAAGTGCACCCGCATCGCGATTCTCATCTACCAGAGCAGCTACCCATTCATCCGCGTTGACGCTCGAGGCGATTCTCGAAATCGCATGCGTCACCGCTTCTGTATCCGTTACCGAAATGGTCTTGACGGCTGGAATTTCAAGGTTGGCTGCAATGGATACAACTCCGCCGTTAATCAACCCCAAAAAACGATTCTGCATAGCCATGATACCGAGCGGACTCAGAGCCGCGCTTACCGCCTCAGTGTCGTAAGCTGGGAACGTCTCAGCCTCAAAGTCAAAGCTCACAGGCGCATCCGTGCGAATGGTTGCAACTTTGCGCGAAAGCAATGCATCGTCGATATGCGCTCGCAGGTTCTCGCCCATCTTGCCCTTAATCTCATCAGCGTGAGCAATAACCTCGTCAAGGCTGCCGTACTGGGCAATAAGCACACTTGCTTTCTTAGGACCAATACCCGGAACGCCTGGAATGTTGTCCGAAGTATCTCCTTTGAGTCCATAGAAGTCAGGTACCAGGTCAGGCGTAATGCCGTGATACAGGTCATCCACGCTTTCGGGAGTCATGATCGCCACGTCAGAAAGACCCTTGCGCGTCGAAACAACATTTACGTGCTCAGTCACCAGCTGATACATGTCGCGATCGCCCGTAACCAAGTACATGTCGCAACCAGCCGCCTCGCCCGCGCACGCCATAGTGCCCAGAATGTCGTCACCTTCCCAGCCCTCAGCCTCAAGAATGGTGATATTGAGCGCCTGCAGCAGCTCCTTAATCATGGGGAACTGAACATGCAGATCAGGATCCATGGGTGGACGCTGCGCCTTATACTGCGGCAGCATCTCCATGCGCACACGCGGACGACCCTTATCAAACGCAACGGCTACGGCATCAGGGCTAAACGTGTCCACCATTTTGAGAAACATGTTGAGAAAGCCAAACACCGCATTTGTGGGCCGCCCATCTGGCGCCGTCATGTTAGGCGGCACCGCATGAAACGCGCGGTGCATGAGCGAGTTACCGTCAACCACAGCCACGGTGCGAGGAGTATTAGAAGCAGGAGAATCAGCCATCACGGCCTCCGTATCAAACGTTATGGTTGCGATTTAGTCTAGAACACCAAACAACGCCACGCTCGTATTGCGTAGCAATCCACTAGAAGAGCGGGCAAGTAAACTAAAGCCCGCGGCATGGTACCATGACTCGCGGCTAATCCAATACGAAAGGAGCCGCAATGGAACGCGCATGCGCATGGAAGAAGTACACAGATGAGCAACTGACCGAGCTCGAAGAGCTCTGCAGCGGTTACAAGACATTCATCAGCGAAAACAAGACCGAGCGCCTCTGCGCGCAAACTGGCGCCGCTATGGCTCGAGAGGCTGGCTACATCAAGCTTGAGCAGGCCATTGCCGAAGGTAAAACGCTTAAAGCTGGAGATAAGGTCTATGCTCTTAACCATGGCAAAACGCTCATGCTAGTAAACATTGGCACCGAGCCCATGGAGCAGGGCTTTAACATCTTAGGAGCCCACGTAGACTCGCCCCGCCTAGACCTCAAGCAGAACCCTGCGTTTGAAGCGGGCGATATGGCATACCTCGACACGCACTACTACGGCGGCGTTAAAGCTTATCACTGGGTAGCGCAGCCTCTGGCTCTCGTAGGCGTCGTTGCAAAGAAGGACGGTACGGTAGTAGACATCAACGTAGGCGACAAGCCGGGCGATCCTGTTTTCACTATCTCCGACCTGCTTATCCATCTCTCGGGTGAGCAAATGGGCAAGCCTGCTAAGGATGCTGTAGATGCTGAGGCACTCGATGTCATCGTGGGTGGCCGCCCGGTGGTAGTTAAGGCCGAAGATTCCGCACAGGATGCTTCCAAAGATACGGAGGCTCCCAAGGACCCTGTGAAGCAGATGTTCTTGGATATTGTCTCTGAGCAATACAGTATTGACGAGGAAGACTTCCTCTCCGCAGAAATTGAGGTTGTTCCCGCAGGTCCCGCGCGCGATATGGGCTTTGATCGTTCCATGATTTTGGGCTACGGCCAAGACGACCGCGTCTGTGCCTACCCCAGCCTGCTTGCGCAGCTTGAGGTTGAGAACCCTGTTCGTACGAGCATTTGCCTACTCGTTGACAAAGAGGAAATTGGCTCCGTTGGCGCCACCGGCATGACGAGCCGCTTCTTTGAAAATACCGTTGCTGAGGTTATGACACTTGCAGGCGAAGAGAACCCGCTTGCCATGCGCCGTGCGCTCGCCCGCTCTCGCATGCTCTCTTCTGATGTCTCTGCCGGCTTTGACCCTGCCTACGCAAACAAGTTCGAGACCAAAAATGCCGCTTATATGGGCCGCGGCCTGTGCTTTAACAAGTACACCGGCAGCCGTGGCAAGGGTGGCTCCAACGATGCGAATGCTGAGTATATGGCTTTGGTACGCGACATCATGGACGAGGCAGGCGTGGATTTCCAAACCTGCGAGCTTGGCCGCGTGAATGCAGGTGGTGGTGGCACCATCGCCTTTATCATGGCCGAGTACGGCATGAATGTCATCGACTCCGGCGTAGCCGTGCTCTCCATGCATGCCCTGTGGGAAGTTGCAAACAAAGCGGATATCTACGAGGCCTACCGCGGCTACAAGGCATTCTTAGAGCGAGCGTAAGAACATCTGAGAGACAAGCTTTGACAAATGAGGCGTAGCCAAAAGCGACCTGTCTGATTATGTCTCGAGCAAGAAGACCTCAGATTATTCTCCTGAGCGATTCCGCAGCCCGCAGGGCGAGGACCAGCGAAGGAGAAAATCTGAGGTCTTCATTGATTGGTTTCAAAAAAGCGAACCTAGATTTGCTTAGTCTAGCAGCCCATTCTGCAGGCGTGCTGCAAAGACAACATTGTGCATCAGCATGGCGCGCGTCATAGGGCCAACTCCGCCCGGAACAGGCGTAATGGCACCAGCCACCAGTTCCGCAGAATCAAAGTCAACATCGCCACAGAGCTTGCCGTTCTCATCACGGTCCATACCCACGTCAATCACGGTGGCGCCCGGCTTAATCCATGGACCCTTAATCATCTTAGGAATGCCACAGGCTGCCACAAGGATATCTGCACCCTGGCAAATGCGCGCCAGCTCGCGTGGATCTGTGTGTGAGTGCGCCACAGAAATCGTCGCATCGCGAGCCAGAAGCATGAGCGACATCGGTTTGCCGACAATAGACGAACGACCCACAATCACTGCGTTTTTGCCAGCCGGATTAATCCCGTACTCATCAAGCATCGCCATAACACCCGCTGGAGTGCAAGGGCGCAACCCAGAGATACCGCGTACTAGACGACCCAGATTCTCTGGATGAAAACCGTCAACGTCCTTATTGGGCGAAATAGCTGCAACAACAGCCTCTTCATTCAGGTGACGCGGCAGGGGCATTTGCACCAGAATACCTGTTACAGAGTCGTCAGCATTGAGCTTGCAAACCAGCTCCATGAGCTCTTCTTGCGTAGTCTCTTCGGGCAGCTTGTAGTCAAGCGAAGCAATACCACACTGCTCACAGTCACGCAGTTTAGAGTTGACATACGTGGCCGAAGCCTGGTTATCGCCTACAAGCACCACAGCGAGACTCGGCTCAATGCCCTGCCCCTTGAGCTCAGCAACATCAGCAGCTGCACGTTCGCGAACAACAGCAGCAAGCGCTTTGCCATCGATTCGAATAGCCATGCTATTGACTCCTTAACAAAAAAAGCCCGGGCGACCTCTGGGCACCCGGGCATTCGGTCAATCAAGTCTGTTCAGTGTAGAGCAAAAGCCCTAGAACAAACCCGTAATATTGCCGTCTTCGTCCACATCAATGTTCTCGGCAGCCGGAACACGCGGCAGACCAGGCATAGTCAACACGCTGCCCGTCAGTGCTACTACAAAATGTGCACCAGCAGAAACCTTAAGTTCGCGCACTGTAATGCGGAAACCCTCAGGAGCACAAAGTGCCTTGGGATCATCGGAGAAGGAATACTGGGTCTTTGCTACGCAAACCGGCAGGTTTCCAAAACCGTTCTCACGAAGCTCAGCCAGCTGACGCTTAGCAGCAGGCGTGAAATCTACGCCATCGGCATGATAAACCTTAGTTGCAATAGCTTCGAGGGCGTCTGCGATATCCGCGCCATCCTCGTACGCATACGAGAACTCATGAGGTTCCTCAACAAGGCGCATAACCTCGTCTGCCAGCTCAAGCGCACCTTCGCCACCATGAGCCCAAACCTCAGAAAGCTTGACATTCACGCCACTTGCAGCGCATTCATCCTCAATAAGCTTAAGCTCCGCCTCAGTGTCAGTTGGGAATCGATTAATTGCAACCACGCAAGGCAGACCAAAGACATTCTTAATGTTGTCAACATGACGCAGCAGATTAGGCATACCAGCGCGCAAGGCATCGAGGTTTTCGGTATTCAAGTCAGCCTTAGCAACACCGCCGTTGTACTTAAGGGCACGTGCAGTAGCAACAATAACAACTACATCAGGACGCAAACCCGTCATGCGGCATTTAATATCCAAGAACTTCTCGGCACCCAGGTCTGCACCAAAGCCTGCCTCGGTAATTGCCACATCACCAAAACGCATAGCCATGCGCGTAGCCATAATGGAGTTGCAGCCATGAGCAATGTTGGCAAAAGGACCACCATGCACAAAGGCCGGCGTGTGCTCGAGCGTCTGAACCAAGTTGGGCTTAAGCGCATCTTTAAGCAGAGCAGCCATAGCGCCCTGAGCCTTCAAATCACTAGCGTGAACTGGCGTGCCATCAAAGGTATAGGCAACAACAATCTCGCCCAACCGCTCCTTAAGATCGGTAATAGAGGTTGCAAGGCACAGGATAGCCATGACCTCGGAGGCCACCGTGATATCAAAACCGTCCTCGCGCGGCACACCCTGAGCCTTGCCGCCAATACCATCAATCACATGACGCAACTGACGGTCATTCATGTCCACAACACGCTTCCAAGTGATGCGCTTAACATCGATACCAAGCTTGTTGCCTTGCTGAATATGGTTATCAAGCATGGCAGCAAGCAAATTATTAGCAGCACCAATGGCATGAAAATCGCCCGTAAAATGCAGGTTAATATCCTCCATAGGGATAACCTGAGCATAGCCGCCGCCCGCGGCACCACCCTTAACGCCAAAGACAGGACCAAGTGAGGGTTCGCGCAGGGCCACTGCACTTTTAATACCGCGACGACGCAAAGCGTCAGCCAAACCAATGGTCGTAGTGGTCTTGCCCTCACCCGCAGGAGTTGGATTAATGGCTGTCACCAAAACCAGCTTCGCCTTATGGTCAGTCTTTTCGTTTAACAGCGAGTAGTCAATCTTAGCCTTGTCAAAGCCATAAGGAATAAGATGGGCCTCATCAACACCAGCCTGTCGAGCTACCCCCACAATGGGCAGCGGTGTAACAGAGCGTGCAATTTCGATATCAGAGGGCATGAGAGTCCTTCCTCACGGTGCTGGAATGCAAACAACTTAATCAGAATACAACGAATCAAGCATATCTATAAATCCGATGGCGGAGTAACTCCTAAATGGTCAAAAGCAACCGGCGTAGCAAGGCGCCCCTGAGGAGTTCTCACCATGAGACCACGCTGCAATAAATAGGGCTCGTAAACATCCTCAAGCGTTGAGGGGTCTTCACCCACCGCACTCGCAAGCGTCGAGAGACCAACAGCCCTCCCTCGGAAGGTCTTAACCAAGGTCTCCAGGATTCTAATGTCCATCCAATCGAGGCCTAACTCATCTATTTCAAAAAATGCAAGTGCTTCGCGCGTGATAGGCAGCTCAATGGGTCCGCTCCCGCGCACCTGAGCATAATCACGCACACGTTTAAGCAAGCGATTCGCCAAACGTGGTGTACCGCGAGAGCGCGAAGCGATCTCCTTGGCAGACTCAAGATCTATATGCACACCCAAGATGCCCGCAGAACGAATAACAATCTGCGCCAGATCATCAATGGAGTAGTAATCCAGTCTGAACGAAATGCCAAAGCGGTCACGTAAGGGCCCGGTCAACATACCAGAACGTGTTGTTGCTCCCACCAAGGTAAACCGCGGAATATCCAGTCTGATAGAACGAGCCGCAGGACCCTTGCCAATTACAATATCGAGCGCAAAATCTTCCATCGCGGGATAGAGAATCTCCTCTACCGAGCGATTCAAGCGATGAATCTCGTCGATAAACAGCACATCGCCAGGCTGCAGATTGGTAAGAATTGCAGCAAGATCACCCGTACGTGCAATGGCAGGACCAGAGGTTGTCTTAATCTGAGCCCCCACCTCGTTTGCTATAACGGAGGCCAAGGTTGTCTTACCTAAACCAGGAGGACCCGAGAAGATAACATGATCAAGGCACTCGCCACGGTCCTGGGCTGCCTTAATAAGAATGCGCAGACTTTGCTTGATATGCTCCTGTCCGCAATAGTCATCTAAGCGTTGAGGGCGCAGCGTGCGCTCTACGTCCAAGTCGTCAGACGTCAACTCGCCCGTTACAAAGCGCTCTTGCGAAGATGCTGCACCCGCCGCAGGAGAATGCCCTGCAGAAGAGCTATCAGCCCATAAATCTTGAGATTCGTCTTCCCACATCACGCGTCCATCCCTAAGCGCTTCAGTGCGCCAGCCAACAGAGTCTCAACCCTTACATCTTCGGTCGGAGCACCCTCAAGTGCCAAATCAGTCTCCTGCGGGCTAAATCCCATAGACAACAACGCAGCTCGAGCATCTTCCAATGCAGATGACTGCTGAGCCACCGGCAATGCAACCTGACCAGGTGTCGCAGAAGTAGGAACACCAACCCCGCCATTCTTTGCAAACACGCTTTTTAGCTCAAGAATAAGACGCTGGGCAGTCTTTTTTCCAACACCAGAAACAGCGGCCATTGCCTTGTCATCCTCGGCCATCACAATGGTATAAAGCTGCGAGACATCGTATTTTGAGAGTACAGCCAACGCAAGACGAGGACCAACTCCCGAAACCGCAAGCAAGCGATCAAACATCGTCCGTTCTTCTTTACTCGAAAAGCCAAAAAGTGTCATAGCGTCTTCTCGCACCTGCAAACGCGTAAATAGACGGCATTCCTCACCAAGTGCCGGGAGAGAGGCGGCAGTTAACGATGAAATTCCAAGCTCAAAACCTACGCCCGATGCCTCGATAACAGCAACACTGGGCGAAGCTTCTAACAGTGTTCCACGAATACAGGAAATCATGAGTAGCCGTTCCCTCTCTTCTGAACATAAGCTCCCTGCGTTAGTGCGTCGGTACGCCTAAGGTGCGCATGGCAGATAGCGCAAGCAAGTGCGTCTGCGGCATGATCTGGTCTTGGGTCGTGATCGAGATGAAGGAGATTACGAACCATATACGTTACCTGTTGCTTGTCCGCAGCTCCGGTACCCACAACCGATTGCTTGATTTGCATAGGAGTGTACTCGCCTATCTCAACCCCACAAAGCGAAAGGGCAACCAATGCAGCACCACGAGCATGAGCAGTTGGTATGGCAGAGCGCACGTTAACACCAAAGTAGATACTCTCAATGCACGCTTCTTCGGGGTGATATCGCTCAACTACGGCAGAAAGATCATCTGCTATATGGCGTAAGCGCACGGCAAGGTCACTACCAGCCGAGGTTTCAATGCAACCATACGCGCGACAACGTACATCGCCACCGCGTTCCTCAACAATCCCCCAGCCTGTATGAGCCAAACCGGGATCTATCCCTAGGATAACCATGCGCCTCCCCTCCATCTCGAACGTTTGTTCTACTATATCATGAAGGAGCAAAGTCACAAGTCATTAGTTTTGTGAGAAAAAGCGGAATATCTGCGGCCCTGGCACAGGCGCTGCAGTTACAGAGAAATGCACGTCTGGCCTAGCAGAACTCCCCGAGTCAGAATCCTCTTCAGAGACCCCCTGCTCAGACGCAGCATCAAACATCTGCCGCATCTTTGACTCAAGCCCCTTAAGACCATTCTCAAGACTCCTCGTGTCACCCTCGGCTGCCTGCTTAATTTGATCAGGGGAAATCCCAAATAGGCTACCCAAAAAGCCCATAAGTTCGTTCTGTACGCGCTCAGCAGAGTCTGCGCCATCGCGCTCTGCACGAGTTTCTTCCTCGACAACCAGCTCACCAACCGTGAGCAGGTCCGCCCCAGAGCGTCCAAAATCTGACCAACCCAAAGAGCGAGGCCAAATACGCTCATCAAATGCACGAGCAGAAACGGTAGGAATAAGGGGGAGTTTAGCTCTTGAAGTTTCCTCGTCCTGCGTTAAAAGCAACAGAGCACGCACCGCCTCAGGCGACTGAGCCGCCAGGGAAATATCCTCAAAGGAGCAATTTCGATCTACATGCGCCTCAAGCACTCCGTCAATCGCAACAGGATTCAGCGGAAGAAGCACGGCAGCTATTTTATCGGCAAGCTCACAATCACTCACAACATTATGTACAGCGAAAGCCAGAATTTGCCCCATTACACTCTCAACAGCACGCAAGCAGACAAGACGTTCCGGCACCACCAAAGAGCGACAGTTACGCCAGCGAGCGAGAAACTCAAGCTGTGTGAGATAGACGTCACCAAAAGGCGCACTAGCACACCAAGCTGCGCCACAATCAAGAGCCATAGAAGCAGCGAGCGCTGTAGTCGTTTTACTGAAAGGAGCTAATGCACATGCTCCCTCTTGCTCAGCTGCTGCAGAAAGCAGCAGAGCAGACATGCGATGGCGCAAACCATCCTCAGCAAAGAAAGTGGGCATCGAACTGTTGAGCGTATCACTATCTAGCCCATCCCGAAGGCTGGGAAGTTCACGCTCAATAAGTCTTATATGCAGGTTAGCTGCCGTCTCGCGAGCCACTGCCAAACGTTTTGTCTCGTAAGCCTCCTGGGCAGATGTCACCATATCTTGGCGCGCAAGCAATAACCCAACCACATTACGAGGGCCGAGCGCATCAACAGCAAGAGCGGCAAGCAGCGAGGAAGGCAAGTCGCCCTCAAGGGGAACCATCACTCGCGAAGATCCATGCTCCGCAGCAACAGAGCGTACATGTAAGCACAGCGAGCCCCAAAGCCATTCTTCTGTGCAATACCGCGGGAGCGCGTCCTCCTCAATATGTGCAATGTCCATCCCCCTCTGAACTTCACACTGCAAAAGCGATTCCTCAAAACAAGGAGCACAGGCAACCGTGCGCCCCGCATCATCCATTACAAAAGAACCGCCCGGATAAATCGACTCCTCAAAGGCGCCTACTGGCGACACACAAGCAATCCACATGCCTGATTTAGCCGCATCGTCAACAAAGTATCCATCGCGGATAGATGCGACCGATACTGTTGCTTCGTCAGCTGTACTGAATCCATTAATCTGGAAATAGACAAATAAATCCGTGCCGCATGGAACGCTCTCAATATCACGCCGCAGATCAAACGTAACAGCAACGCGCGTTCCTGCTACATCAAAAACGGGCGGAACCCATGCGTTTTCAGACGTTAAACCTCGCTGACTCGCTAAAAACGAACGAACAGGAATAGCATTTCCCTCACGAAGCATAAAAATCTCAAGAACAGGCATCGACTCGTACGAAACCACAGCTGGAATAAGGCAAACCACATCAAGAGGCTCCAAGCGACGAGCCAGTTCTTTAAGCGAAAAAAGCAACGAGTGCTCAAAATTGCCGTAGTTAATCAAAGCTGTTGGAGCAAGACCAGTCAAGAGAGGTGCTGGTACGCAAAGCATTTGCGTACCCTGCTTAGCCGCAAGGGTCGCCTGGTCAAAAACGCGCGAACAAATACCCTCGATATCCCCTACATGCGCGTCAATCTGCGCAATGGCCAATTTCATACCAATCACCCCTCGTCATGGTCAACGGTACCTGTAGATAAAAGGCCGCCTATGCAGACGGCCCGTCAGCTCAAAGCTCAAGTTTCCTATGCTTTAAGCGGCTCCAAGGCCTTCAAAACAAAATCGCTTGCTTGCTGGCAAAGCTCATTGGTAGGAGCCTCCGCTAAAACGCGCACCAAAGGCTCGGTACCACTTGCACGAACAAGCACACGACCACGGTCGCCCAAAAAGGCCTCAGCCTCTTTTACAGATGCAAGAACAGTAGCATCATTCATGGCAAGCTCTTTGTCCTGAACACGCACATTAGTCAGCAGCTGAGGATACATCTTCACGGGAGCACAAAGCTGAGAAAGGGTTTCGCGCTCAGCACGCAATGCCTCCATCACGCGCAGGCTGGTCATAATACCGTCGCCCGTACGCTCAATATCGCCAAAAATCACATGGCCCGACTGCTCGCCACCAAGGCTATATCCATGTTCACGCATGCAGGCGTACACATTTTTATCACCCACAGCAGTTTTCTCATACGAAATTTGAGCCTCGTCAAAGGCCTTAAACAAGCCAAAGTTGCTCATAACCGTGGGAACAATAGTACCTGCAGTCAAACGGCCATGCTTATTAAGATAGACGCCACAAACATACAGAATCAGGTCGCCATCAACCACGTTGCCACATTCGTCAACCGCCAGGCAGCGATCAGCATCTCCGTCATAAGCAAAGCCAACATCAAGGCCCTGCTCAACAACATGACGACGGAGTCGATCAATATGCGTAGAGCCACAATCGACATTAATGTTAAAGCCATCAGGATTGTTATTAATTACGCGAACATCGGCTCCAAGAGCGTCAAAAACAGGCTTTGCAACAGACGAGGCCGAGCCATTAGCGCAATCAAGACCGACCTTTACACCCTGCAAAGAGAAATTTGCGCTAGAAATAAGGTGCGCGATATAACGGTTACGACCCTGCATGTAGTCAACCGTGCAACCAATAGCATCACCCTGAGCAAGAGGAATCTCCAGCTTGCCATCAATATAAGCTTCAATCTGCTCTAGAACAGCTTCATCCATCTTGAAGCCTTCACCGTTCATGAGCTTAATGCCGTTATCCGTATAAGGGTTATGCGAGGCGCTAATCATAACTCCACAGTCAAAGCGGCCATCAACAGTCTCATAAGCAACGCCCGGAGTTGGAATAACGTGAAGCATGTATGCATCGGCGCCAGATGCAACCAAGCCAGAAACAATAGCTGCCTCAAACATATAGCTCGAACGGCGCGTATCCTTGCCTACAACAACACGAGCCTTACGCGATTGACGAGCACCATAATACCAACCAACAAAGCGACCAATTTTAAAAGCATGCTCAACGTTCAGACCATTATTGGCCTCTCCGCGAAAACCGTCGGTGCCAAAATACTTCATAGGAAATTCCCCTCGTATATTGAGAAATGACCCTTCTATAGTACGTCAGAAGGCTGGGTACCCCACAAAGCACATAGGGACTCATAATCCCTGGGTTGTAGGAGTTGTAGGTTCGAATGTGTGGAAACTGGTTGACCAAAACCAAAAAAAGCGCCGCGAGGATACCCTCACGACGCTCACTTGTCGCGCGATTGCCTCGCGCAATAGCACTTCACCCGCAGTTAGGAACACAAGGCCCTTACAAACGGGAAAAGCGCCGTCCACCGGTCAGCGGCGCC
>CAVJWJ010000010.1:0-35327 GCA_963653375.1 Roseburia sp. CAG:303 | reverse complement strand
GAAGTCCCCTGCTCTATCCAACTGAGCTAATGGCGCATGCGCTAAGGATTATAGCGCAGCTCATTCATTAACTGGCTTCCCGTGGCTCTGCCTCCTCTATGCAATCAATTTGCAAGACATGCCACGTACCAGCAACTGCGGTATCCTATAAGGGCGTATCTACGTTGTTCGACATACACACAGCTTAAACGGAGAACATATGTCAAACGCACAAAACCAGCCCGTCCGGCCGGACGGCGCCAACAACGCACCCCTTATGCTGCGCCAACCGCATGCACTTACTCGCCGCGATGCTCTCAAGGCTGCCATCGCTGCCGCCGGAGCAACCGCGCTTTTTGGCCTGCCCAACACAGCACGCGCGGCCTCAGCTACTAAAGAAACCACCGATGCCCTGAACTCAGCACAGGCAAAGCTCAACCAGGTGCAAAGCCAGCTCGACAGCATCTCAAACGAGTATGAGACACTTGCCAACGAGCTCAACAGCACCATGGATCAAATTGAGTCGGTACAAAACGACATCGACGACACTCAAGCTCAGATTGATAAAAAGCAGGAAGAGCTTGAGGAAAAACAGGCAACGCTCGCCAGCCGTGTAGCGCAAAGCTACAAGAACGGCGGGACCGACATGCTCGCCCTACTGCTCTCGTCCGCCTCGTTTGATGAGCTGATTTCTAACGTCTACTACATCGACAAAATCAACGAGCGCGACCAGCAGACTATTGCCGAGGTGCAGCAGATTCAGCAGGAGCTCACAGCCAAAAAGTCCGAGCTCGAAGAGCAAAAAACGAGCCTTGAGTCCCTGAAAACCGAGCAGACCTCTAAGCTCAACGAAATGAGCTCCAAAAAAGACGAGGTACAGAGCATCCTCGATGGCTTGAGCTCGGACGTAAAAGAGCTTATGGCCAAGCGCGATGCCGAGCTTCTTGCCTCCGCACAGGAGGAAGAGCGTGCGCGCAAGCAAGCCGAGGAAGCAAAGAAGGCCGCAGCAAGCAACTCGAGCTCCAGCAGCTCAGGAAGCGCCGGCAAGGGAGGTGGCGGAAGCGGCTCGGCCTCCAATGTGGTGTACTGGGCGCAGCATACGCCCTCCCCTGGCTCGGGCCTGTGCGCCTGGTGGGTCGCGGACGTGTTTATCAACGCTGGTCTGGGAAATGTTTCGGGCAACGCGTGCGACATGTATGCCAACTACTGCTACAGCTCCAACCGCAGCGAGCTTAAGCCGGGCATGATTATTGCTGTCTCATCGCACCCCTACACCACAGCCGGCAAGATTTATGGCCACGTGGGCATCTACATTGGAAACAACACCGTGATGGACAACGTGGGCTTTATTCGCACATGTAGCGCGGATTACTGGATTAGCTACTACGGCGCTTCTGTTACCGTGCGCTGGGGTTGGGCTAAGGGCATCGTGTTGTCCTAGCGCCACGCCGCTCGACACCGAATCACTGGACTATACTAAGCAGCGGTTTTTCACCGAAAGGAGATGCACATGTCTTTGACTCTCGAGCCGCAGGACACCTGCGTATTGGTTACCGGCGGCGCCGGTTTTATTGGCTCGCATACCGTAGTCGAGCTGCTCAACAGCAAGTATCAGGTTGTTATCGTGGACGACCTCTCCAACTCGAGCGAGGTGGCCATCAACCGCATTCGCCAGATTGTGGGCGAAGAGGCCGCACGCAACCTCACGTTCTACCGCGCCAACGTGCTCGACCGTGAGGCCATGAACAAGATTTTTGACACGCACAAGATTGACCGCGTGATTCACTTTGCCGGCTTTAAGGCTGTGGGCGAGTCTGTAACCAAGCCCATTGAGTACTACCACAACAATATCGAGAACACGCTGGTACTCGTGGATGTTATGCGCAATCACGGCTGCAAGTCCATCGTCTTCTCCAGCTCCTCCACGGTCTACGGCGACCCGGATTCTCTGCCGCTCACCGAGGAGAGCCCCAAGAAAACCGCAACCAACCCCTACGGTTGGACCAAGTGGATGATCGAGCAGATTCTGACCGACCTCCACACCGCCGACCCTGAGTGGGATGTCGTGCTGCTGCGTTACTTCAACCCCATTGGTGCACATCCCAGCGGCCTCATTGGCGAGGACCCCAAGGGCATCCCCAACAACCTGGTGCCCTACGTGGCGCAGGTGGCCGTGGGCAAACTCGCTGCCGTGCAGGTCTTTGGCAACGACTACCCCACACCCGACGGCACTGGCGTGCGCGACTATATCCACGTGTGCGACCTGGCCGCAGGCCACGTAGCAGCGCTTGCTTGGATGAACGGCAAAGAGGGCGTTGAAGTCTTTAACCTGGGCACTGGCACCGGTACCTCCGTGCTCGAGGTTATCCACGCATTTGAGAAGGCTTGTGGCAAGGAGCTCCCCTACAAGATTTGCCCGCGCCGCGGTGGCGACATTGCCGCCAACTGGTGCGACGCAAGCAAGGCTGAGCGCGAGATGGGCTGGACGGCTCGCTACGACATCGCAGACATGTGCCGCGACTCGTGGAACTGGCAGTCTCACAACCCCAACGGCTTCGCTGACGCCGAGTAACCCTGCTCTTACGACGCCCGCCCGGCCTGGTTCCTGGCGGGCGTTTCCTGTTTTTGGGTGCCCAGCGTTTTGCGCCTAACATTCTACGCCTGGCTCCCCCACACTTAACGCTCCTACGCCTAACGCTCCCCACATCCCCTGTTGCGAAAGAAAGTACCGTGCAAAGCAGCTTTACCGCCTATCTTGGTCGCCATGTTGAGGCAATTAACGAGTACCTGGCCGCCTACTTTAGCGACCAGACCACCAATGCCGATATCGAGCGCTATCTCTATGCGCCCCTGGGGCATTATTCTGCCAATGCAGGCAAGCGCCACAGGCCTCTCATTTGCCTGCTCGCATGTGCGGCCGTAGGTGGAGACCCCACGCGCGCAATGAGCTGCGCTGCTGCGATTGAGCACTTTCAGACCGGTGCACTCATTCACGATGACATCGCAGACAACGGCCAGGTGCGCCGCGGCGAGCCCTGCATGCATATAACTGAAGGCGAAGGTATTGCTATCAACTGTGGCGATTACGCGTTGTTGCTGGTCACAGCCGCTGTCGCAAATGATGACACGCTTGAGGATGCGCTCAAGGTACGCCTCATTAAAGAGCTTTCTGCCATGACAGCGCGCACCATTGAGGGGCAGGCGCTCGATTTAGGCTGGGTGCGCGATGGCCGCTTTGACCTCTCGGTGGACGACTACCTCACCATGGCCACGCATAAAACAGCCTTCTACAGCGGAGCTGTACCCCTGGCATGCGGGGCTATTATTGGCGGCGCAAGCGAGGCGCAAGTAGAAGCGCTGCGCGCCTTTGGCCTTAACACCGGCCTCGCTTTTCAGATTCAGGATGACCTGCTTAACCTGGTAGGCAAAAAGGAGGCCCGCAACAAGGACTTCCGCTGCGACATTACCGAAGGCAAGCGCACGCTTGTTGCTGTACACGCGCTCAACTATGCAAATACTGCGCATCATGACGAGCTGAAGGACATTTTGACCAGCGCCACCGATGACCCGGCACTCCTAGCGCGTGCGGTGCAAATTATGGAAGAAACTGGCTCTATAGCCTACGCACACGCCTACTCGCTCGAACTAACCGAAGCAGCTAAGGCCGCACTTGAGACCATCAAGCTCGATGAGCACTGCAAAGAGCTTCTACTTTCGATGGCAGACTTCTTTGTGGAGCGCCTCAACTAGATATGGCAGTTAGGCGTTCAGAATCACCAGCGCCACGATAAGCAGGATAAACAAGGCGATTGAGGCCAGCGCTCCGCGATCTTTAAGCAACGGCGTAACCTTAGCCGCCTTACCATCTTCCATAGTCATAACCTCGCCCCACATGCTGCTCATATGCGCGTCCTTTCTGTGTCCACGTTTCTTTTAGGCTAGCAAGGCAATAACAAGAGCACGTAAGGGCTGCATAATGTGTCGCTCTGCTGTGGGGAGCGTGCGAGGCGGCGCTCGAATTGTTAAACTGAGAGCGTTTATGAATACACCACTGCTGCCTTATCGCACATCTTGCAGAACGCAGCAGCTTTTTGCCCACATGTTTGAAAGGGGCTCTTTTGGATCCGATTACGCAGGGCATGCAAGGACCCGCCGTCGAAGATATTCAGACGCGCCTGGTTACCCTTGGCTACAGCATTGACCAGGAAGAATGCGCGTCCAAAAGTTATGGCGCCACAACCGCTGCAGCCGTGGCGGCCTTCCGTGCAGCCAACTCCCTCGATGTACTAGGAGACGTAGACCTTGTTTGCTGGAGCGCCCTTGTTGACGCCTCTTACAAGCTGGGCGATCGAACCCTGTACCTGCGCCTCCCCAATTTCCACGGTGCAGATGTACGCGCTCTGCAGCAGGCCCTCAACGCGCTGGGCTTTGGCTGCGGCGACGTTGATGGCTACTTTGGCCCCTATACGGAGGCCGCACTGCAACAATTTCAAGAAAACGTTGGCATCTTTGCCGATGGCATGGCATTCCAAGATACCTTCCGCTATATCGAGCGTCTGCGTCATGTGTGGGAAGGCAAGCCTTCGGTGCTTGAAGCCGAGGAGCGCACGGGCTTTGCGCGCGCAGCTAACGTACTTGAGCGCTACCGCATTGCCGTGTGCGGCGAGGATGCCATTGCACGCAATATTGCTTCTCGCATGTGGAACATCGCCTCGGCAACCACCGAGAACAGCGGCATGGTGCTCTGCGATGGCCAGGCTCCTACAGGCATGGATATGGTGCTTGAGCTTGCAAGCGATGAGTTGGCAGAATCTGCAGAACCGCGTCCTACCATCACACTCGCTCAATGCGTGAATCTTCCTCAGCGCATTAGCACGGCGTTTTCTGCCGCAAAGAGAAAGCCGGCCCACCTGCGCATCGAGCTAACGGGCTACACGCACTACAACGGCACCTTCACATCGAGCGATGCTCAAACGCTTGCGATTCGTTTGCTCGATGGCGTTTGCGCCGCGCTCAGCGATTAGGTACACTAGACGGGCTGTCGCCCGCCGAATCGATTGCGGCAGCTTCCCATATTGGGGTATCGTCCAGCGGCAGGACCCCGGTTTTTGGTGCCGGTTACGGGGGTTCGAATCCCTCTACCCCAGCCCTTGTTTGCCAGAGGCTTCTAGATTTTCTCCTTCGCTGGTCCTCGCCCTTCGGGCTGCGGAATCGCTCAGGAGAATAATCCAGAAGCCTCTTTTCGGTCTAGGAACTACCTTTATCGAAGCAAGAGACTGGCAGTAAATCAAGCAGCAACTAGCTATTAAGCAGGCGGTCAATGGGGCCTGAGCTGGAGTCGCGATAGTCAGCAGAGGTCAAAATCTCCTGCGGAATGCGGCCTCCTTGGCGCAATACATTGCGGAACTGTACGCGCGTCACCATGGGCAGGTCGGCGATGGCCCGCGCGAGGTTCTGCGGCACGCCCTGATTTGCGGAAGCAGCCTCAACGGCCTTTCCTTCCTTAAGGCGGCGTGCATGAGCCGCAAGCATCGCGCGATACATGCCAGCGTGCATGCGAATCTGCACGTTATTGGCCGCACGCGCCTGCTCCACAATGCGCGCACCTTCGCGATCGATATCGCCCGCATAGTACACGTAGTTGTAGCGGTAACCAATGTCGGAAAGAAAATCGTCTAGGGCATGAGCCACATTTACCTTGCAGCCACCGCCAAAAATAACGCCACTCACGCGCTGTCCAAAAAGCTTGACCGAAGAATTCCCGCGCAGCAGGCGAACGATCTCCTCGTAGGTATCAATGTTTTCCACCACGATAAATGGTTTATCAGCACCAATACCAAAGAAATTCTGGAAATGGCTCGTGCGTTGAGGGGTGATCTTCAACGCCGAAATATTGACGCCGCGATCGTTCAGACGCTTAAACAGGCGCTCGCCGCGCTTGCCGTCAAAAGCCTTTTCGTCGTTAAAGATCTCGAAGGCACGCTGACGGCGCGAAGCATAGGGCACGTTCATGCCATTAGCCTGCTCAATCCAGGCAATAATCGTAGCAAAGTCGCTCGCAAGCTGCGCTTTTGTCGGATTAACGTGTTGCGCTCGAGGGCGCTCGGCGCGCGCAGGCTTAGCTTCCGTATCCGGAACCTTCACAATCTCGGTTCGCTTTTCTTGGATCTTCGCAAGTACGGTAGGTGTTGGCAAAACGCGAGTAAGGCGCCCTGCTAAAGCACGAACAATCGAGGTGGAGGCAGCCTGACTGTCTGCTTTAGCTTGATTGCCTAGTACCTCAGCCTGGCTAGGTGTTACAGGTTGTGCATTAGCCGCTTCCTGGTCGCGCGGTGCCACTGCATCAACCGGAACTGCACGCTTGCGCGCACGAGCCTTGTGGCCAGCAGTCTGATTACCCTTTGCATCCTTGGCTGTACCCGTGGCAGGTTTTTCCGGTTTCTCCTGTTCAGAGGCTGTGCACACCTCGGAAGGCGCACAGGAATCAGTGCGCTCGTCCACACACGAGCGTTTCCTTCTTACACGTTTGGCTTGCTGGGTCTGAGCTGGATATGCCGCGGGCTTGGCAGCCTCTGAATTCGCGGAAGTCTCAGGTGTCTCAGAAGCAACAGCGCCCTCGGTGGCACAACCAGCCTCAGAAGTACTCTCGTCCAGTAGCTCGCTCTCGGAAACCTCGAACGCATCGCCACCCTTCGAAGAGCTCAACAGCTGGTCATTAGGCAATTCGACATCTGTGGACTCATCAACATCGCTATCTGCAACGTTTACGGTTTCGGCAGACTCAGACTCATCCTGTGGCAGTTCTGCCACATTGGCGCAGATGTGATACACCGCAGGCCGTCCACCCAATCCCGTACCCTCAATTCGCGCAATAAGCCCCGCACGCACAAACTCGTCGCGCATGCGTTTTGTATCAACCTCGGCATCCACCGATTTAAAAAGTTGAGCCAGCGCGCCGGACTTGATTTTTAGAACTTTGCGGCAGAGCAGCGAAAACGCCACGCTCGAAGCTTGCTCGGAAGAAAAGGATGTAAGGGCCACAATGCGACGCGCAAGAGCATTGACATCGGTTTGGTTATCAGAATAAAGAGCGCAAGACACGTAAAGCTCGCCTTTCAAAGTGCAGTTCACAAACGCAGTAATGGTAACGCACTTATCGCAGCGGCGCAGGCGAGCGGGGGTCAGTCAAAGCGTTGCGCCAGCGCTCGCCGCTCCATACCCGCGCACCACCGCCAGAGCGCAGGCGCCTCATACCTCAAATGCCTCACACAAAAAGGCACCCGGATGTGGCTGCAGTACATCCAGGTGCCTTCTTAATCAGGCGATATGAAATCGAAGCTCAGCTAAGACTTTCGCAGATCCGCAAGCTTATGCGTTCTGCACAGCACCATCGGCCGGAGCCTCAACGCTTGCCTTGCCGTATTCAGCACGACCCATCTCGGTCCACTCGGGCTCCTCGTCGGGGATGGAGCCAGCCTCCTTGCCAAAGAGCTCCTTCAGGCAGTTAACGGCAACAATAAGGCCCAGAATCACCAGCAGGACAGCAAAGACGAGCTGCAAGCCAGAATTGAACACAGACACGGCAGTACCGGTAGCCAGGGCGGTCACGCAACCCATGATGGACTGCACGAGCGAAGTGAAGGTGCACACCAGCAGGAATGCCACAGGAACATAGAGCATGAAGCCCTTGCGGCCGGTGCACTTGCAGAACACAGCGAGGGTGATCATGGTCATGCCGCCGAGCAGCTGGTTGGAAGCACCAAACAGCGGCCAGATGGCCAGGTAGCCACCAAAGGTAAGAGCGAGGCCCGGAACCAGCGTAACAATCGTGGCAAACCAGGGGTTGCCCAGCACCTTCATAGCACCCGAGCGGTCCTCGGTAGCCAAAGCGTCGTTGCTGCGAGCGAAGAACTCAGAGAAAGCAGTACGAGCAATGCGGGCGACAGCGTCAAGCGAAGTGAGAGCCAGAGCAGAAACGTTCATGGTCATAAAGACGGTAGCCACGGTCTGGTCGACACCAAAAGAAGCCATAGCACGAGCAACGCCAGCTGCAAAAATCTGGAACGGAGTGCTTGCAACACCATTGTTAAGAGCACCGGTACCAGCGGTGTTCATATCGGAGAACATGATGCCAGCGATAATGATGGCAAGGATGCCCACGAAGGACTCCACAATCATGGCGCCGTAACCAACCTTGACGGCGTCGGTCTCGCTGGAGACCTGCTTGGAGGAAGTGTTAGAAGAAACCAAGCTGTGGAAGCCAGAAAGTGCACCGCACGCAACGGAGACAAACAGCACGGGGAACATCATGCCCGAGGCGCTGAAGTTGGTGAACACCGGAGCAGTGATGGTGGCCTTGCCGTTAGCGCCAAGCACAAAAATGCCCACAACAGCGCAGAGAATCATAGCAACCATCATGATGGTGGTGAGGTAATCGCGCGGGGTCTTAAGCACGCTCAGCGGCAGAGCACTGGCAAGCACCAGGTAAACCATAACAACAGCGATCCACTGGTTCAGGTCGAGGTAGAGCGGGAACTGCATGCCAACCACAAACATGAGAACCATGAGCACAATGCCGGTGACAAACTGAGCCACACCAGCCAAGTTGAACTTGCGCTGCACATAGCCAAAAGCCATGGCCACAAAGGTAAAGAGAATGGAGATGGTGCCTGCGCAGCCAGCTGCATAAGACTTGGTGAAGTCGATAGCAGCAGTAGCTACGCCGTTAGCATCCGTCACCGCGGTGTACTTGAAGGTGCCGCACACCATAGAGGTAAAGGCAGCAATAACAATGATGCAGAACAGCCACTGGAACAGCAGGAACAGGCGACGACCGGTGGTTCCAATGTAGGTGTCAACCAGCTGGGCAATCGACTTGCCGTTATTCTTCATCGAGGCATACAGTGCGCCAAAGTCGTGTACAGCGCCAAAGAAGATGCCACCCACGAGAACCCACAGCACTACCGGCAGCCAACCAAAGGCCATAGCCACGATGGTGCCCGTAACAGGACCTGCGCCGCAGATCGAGCTGAACTGGTGAGAGAACGCGGCAAATGCCGAGACAGGAGAGAAGTTCTTCTCGTCCTTCATGCGCTTAGCCGGCGTGAGTGCCTCCGCGTCAACACCCCACTTGTTGGCCAGCCAGCGACCATACCCAAGGTAGCCGCACGCGAGCACTGCCGCGGCCACGAGCATGAGTACAACTCCGTTCATTGAATCCTTCCTTCCGGAACCGTTCCCGCATGTTTGAAAAACAAAAAAACGAGGGTCGTCGACTTCGCTTCGACGGCCCTCGTTTTTTATCAGCCGCCCGTTATCGTACGGGCTGACTGTTATTACGCCAACCCGCGCTAAATAATCGCGATGATAATGTGTAGCTGGCGCTCAATCATGATGGAATGGTCTCCTCTGTTTGGTGGGTATCTTGTGAAACCCCCACCGCTTTCAGTGACAAGAAAGCAGTTTACGCTTTGGCAAACTAAAGTCAACCACCGTTTGGCACTTTTTTTCGTCAACTCGCCGAAATTGTGGAATAAGGTGCTCAGACCGCCGAGCTTCAGGCAACTCCGCGCCCCGGGGTCAATAAAAACGGAGCTGCAGGTACATCCCACAGCTCCATTTCTGCTAGCTCGCGCATTTAGACGCGCGCCAAGCCCGCTCAAGAATCTCTTCTCGCGTGCCCTTAGCTGTACATCGCGTTCGAGATCTCGGTAGAAACGCTGTCGTCCTCAGACCAGGTACCTTCCTCGTCGCGATTGAGCGTGAGGTCAACCGTGGTTTCGCGCACTGGCTCATCCTTAACGGTCTGCAGAATCGTCTCGCCAACCTTTGCGTAAATCTCGTCCTCACTGAGCGACTGGAGCGACTCGTCAGATTGCAAATTGGTCATTGCAGTAACCAGGTTTTCCTGCAGATCAGTCATGGACTTGCAGGTCAGCTTCACATGCGCCACAGCAGTGTCGCTGTCCTCATCCACATCAACAGATGTAACCTCGTAGGCAAAGCCCTCGAGAAGCGCCTTGGTAAAGTCTTCGCCCGTAAGGCCAAACTGAGAAAGACTGTCGCCCTGGCTGGACTCAACCTCTGAAATCATGCTGTCCCAGTCGTCACCCTTCTGATTGACAATCTGGTCAAACTCAGAGGCAAGGCCTTCCTTGATAATGTCTTCTGCAGTGGGGCCGGTATTGCAACCGGTCAGCACCACGAGGCAGAGCGCGGTAACCATGCACATGCACAGCGCGGCAAGCCTTCTATAAAAAATCTTGCTCATAGGTTCCTCCGAACACAGCAACAGGCGCACGACATAACAGCACTTCCGGCGCCCGAACGGTTAGTGCCTCCAGTGTATATGACAAACGCCCCCGCAGGGCGAGGGCGTCTATTAGGGTGTCCATTAAACGACATGCGGCCGCGCGTATGGCATGCAATCAAGGTTGCACCGCGCTCACACGTGCCCGCACAGCACACCCGCAGGCTTAAGCCTCCTTGGCTCCATAGAGCTCGTAGTAGGCATCAATCGCAGCCTTGAGCTTGTCGTCAATCACCACGCGACCCTCAACCTCGCGGTTGTAGAGCACCTCTACAACCTCATCCATCGAAACAATCGAAGCCACGGGGAAACCGTACTTGGCCTCAATCTCCTTCTGTGCGGTGGTAACGCCACCCTTGCCAACCTCCATGCGGTTCAGGCTCACAATGAGGCCCTTGATCTCCACGTCAGCGGCGGCAGTGACCTTAGGATAGGTCTCGTCGATAGACTTACCCGAAGTGGTTACATCCTCAACCATAACCACACGGTCGCCGTCCTTGGGCTCATAGCCCAAAAGATTGCCCTTATCGGCGCCGTGATCCTTGGCCTCCTTGCGGTCGCAGCAGTACTTAACCTCGCGGCCATACAGCTCGTGATACGCAATGGCCGTTACCACGGCCAGAGGAATGCCCTTGTAAGCAGGCCCAAAGAGCACGTCAAAATCATCGCCAAAGTTATCGTGGATGGCCTGCGCATAGTACTCACCCAAGCGCTTGAGCTGGCTGCCTGTTACATAGGCACCAGCATTCATAAAGAAAGGAGACTGACGGCCACTCTTAAGCGTGAACTCACCAAACTTGAGCACGTCAGACTCGACCATGAACTTGATAAATTCTTCTTTGTAGGCTTCCATACCTCACCTTTTCGTGTTGGGCGCCACTTGATGCACGTCAATGATAGCAGGCAGACGAGCTGCCGGCTGCGACTGCTGAGGTCTCCTTACGAGTTGTAGCGTGTAAGAAACGCCCGCGTGCGTTCGTGCTGTGGATTGCCGAGCACCTCCTGCGGCGTGCCCTCTTCTACAATCAGGCCGCCGTCCATAAAGACCACGCGGTCAGCCACGTCGCGCGCAAAGGCCATCTCGTGCGTAACGATAATCATGGTGGTGTCTTCCTCAGCAAGCTGACGAATCACCTTGAGCACTTCACCCGTGAGCTCAGGGTCAAGGGCGCTGGTAGGCTCATCAAAGAAGAGGATGTCTGGATTCAGGCACAGCGCACGAGCAATACTTGCACGCTGTTGCTGGCCGCCCGAGAGCTGGCAGGGTACCTTTTGCTCGCAGCCCGCAAGGCCCATCTTCTCAATGAGTGCCTGAGCCTGCGCCTCCACCTCGGCGCGCGGACGCTTTTGCACCGCAATGGGCGCATCGCAGATATTGCGCATCACCGTCATGTGCGGGAAGAGATTGTAGCCCTGAAACACCAGACCAAAGCGGCTCTTAGCGCGGCGCAATGCCTCGCCACGTGCGTAAACCACGTGCCCATCCTGCACCGATGCCACAGTTTGGTCGCCATAGCGCAGCGTGCCCGCATCGATGGTCTCCAACGTGGTGGCACAGCGCAGCAGCGTCGACTTGCCACCACCCGAAGGGCCAATGATGGCCACTGCTTCGCCCGGACGCACCGAGAGCGAAATATCGCGCAACACGCGGGTCTCGCCAAACGACTTGCCCACGTGCTCCATCGAGAAGACGGGCTCGGCGCTCGCATTGGTAGTAGTCATAGCCAGTCCTTTCCGTCTAGTCGTGGTAGTAGTCGAGCTTTTTCTCAATCGCACCCATGATGAGCTCGACCAAGAAGTTGAAAATCCAGTAGAACGCCGCGGAGATGGCGAAGGGCACCATGCTTACCTGTGAGGCCACAAGGGCCTTGGCGGTGGCAAACATCTCGGCCACGCCAATGGCAAAGGCCAGCGAGGTGTCTTTTACCAGGGTGATAACCTCATTGGACATAGCGGGCAAAATACGCTTGATAACCTGCGGCAAAATGATGCGAAAAAACGTCTGCACGTGCGTGTAACCCAAGACCTCGGCCGCCTCGTACTGGCCGCGCGGAATGGACTGAATACCCGAGCGGTAAATCTCGGCAAAGTAGGCTGCGTAGTTAATGATGAACGCAACAATGCACGCGTACCACTTGGAATCAGTGCTTAGCTGGATACCAAAAACGTAGTACGGCGCAAAGTAGATGGCAAACATCTGCAGCATAAGCGGGGTGCCGCGCATGATGGAAATGTAGACGCGTGCCAGAATGGCGAGCGGCTTAAAGCGGCTCATGCGCGCAAGAGCAATAGGAATTCCCAGAGGAATTGAGCCCACGAGCGTCAGAAGAAAAATCTGAAGCGTCGTGCCAAAGCCATTGAGCAACATGCCCGACATCGTTGTGATATCCATGCTCTGCCTTTCCTGTAAACACGCAGCTCCCGGTGCCAGAAATCCAGCATCGGGAGCACTTATGGTCTATCTGACGGGCACCTCGCCCGCCGCGTTGGGACTACTCGTCCTTACCGAGCGTCCAATTCTCGTAGGAGATGCCGTAGTCAGCGTACTTCTCGCACAGTTCCTTAACAAAGCCTTCCTCGTCAAGCTCCTTCAGCGTCTTGGTAACCTGCTCGGCCAGCGCGGTATCGCCCTTCTTAAAGCCAACGGCGTAGTGCTCCTCAGAGAGCATCTCGTCAAGCTGGACATACGCATCGGGCTTAGCGGAAATCTGATACTGAGCAACGGAGAGGTCGCAGGCCACAGCGTCAACAGCGCCAGACTCAAGCTGCATAAAGGCGGTGTTGTAGTCGCCGATGGTCTCAAGTGAAGCAAAGGTAGCCGTGAGGTCGGCCTTGTCGCCGTTCAGGACCTCTTCGGCTGCGGAGTCGGTCTGCGTAATAACCGTCTTACCAGCAAGATCGTCGAGGCTCGAGATGCCGCTGTCCTTCTTAACCACAATCACCTGACCATTGAGCATGTAGGCATCAGAGAAGGTATAGTCGTCCTCGCGACCCTCCATGGTAAAGCCATTCCAGATGCAGTTGATGGCACCAGAGTTAAGCAGGCTGTCCTTGGCATCCCAATCGATAGGCTCAAGCTTGAGCTCCCAGCCATTGCGCTCAGCTACCTCGGTAGCAAGGTCGATGTCAAAGCCCGTGAACTCGCCGTCGTCGCCCACAAAGCCGTAGGGCGGGTAGGCCTGGTCAAAGCCCACGGTAAGGGTGGTGACCTCGGAGGAAGAGGCTGCCGAGCCAGCATCCGCAGAGCTCGTGTCTGTTGAGGTAGCACTGCCGCCGCAGCCCACAAGGGCGAGAGTTCCTACCAGGGCACCCACGGTAGCAAGGGCTCCCATAAAACGCTTCTTCTTCATGAGCGTCTCCTTCTCTTGAACTAATCCGAGCGTCGCGCCCGGCCACAGTCCCCGTAAAACGCGTTTCACTTTAGCTGAGTGGAGTATCGAACGCAAGGGTTTACTTTAGTTTGGTAGAGAATTGGAAACAATTGAGGAGGCTTGCATGGGGGGGTCACATGGCGCCAACGGAAGAGATCGAGGCGTAGGGGTATGAGGCTTTCGAGCAGCATGATATCGGCACCCAGCAACAACAGCACCAACAACAACGCGCAGCGCACACCCCCGCAGTCCACGCGCGCAACCCCGTCCCACAGCTTGCGCACAACAAAAGCGCCGGCACCCACAGGGCACCGGCGCTTTAAGCGTCTCATCTTATATAACGCGAATCAGCCTCGCAAAGACTAAGCCTCGATCTTGCAGACCCAGTTGTGCTTGTCCTCGACGGCACCGTCCTGAATGCCCGTGAGGGTCTCGCGGAGCTTCTTCATCACAGGACCAATCTCGGTCTGGCCAGCCGGGAAGACCACGGTCTCGTCGGCACCATAGACCTTGTTATCAATCTGACCCACCGGGGAGATAACAGCAGCGGTGCCGCACAAGCCACACTCAACAAAGGTGCCAGCAGCAACCTCAGCCCACTCAACGGGGCGCTGCTCAACGGTAAGGCCCAGATCCTCAGCCACCTGTACGAGCGAACGACGGGTGATGGAAGGCAGGATGGAGTCGGTGTGCGACTGGGGAACCACCAGCGTGCCGTCTTCCTTCACAAACAGCACGTTAGCGCCGCCGGTCTCCTCCACATAGGTGCGAGACTCGGAATCAAGGTAGAGGTTCTCGGCGTAGCCCTGACGGTGAGCCTCCATCGTGGGCTTAAGGCTCATAGCATAGTTGAGGCCAGCCTTGATGTTGCCGGTGCCGTGGGGTGCTGCACGGTCGTACTCAGAAATGCGCAGCGTGATGGGCTTGAGGCCACCCTTGAAGTACGGACCAACAGGCGTAACAAGGATACGGAAGGTGTACTCAGGAGCGGGAGCAACACCAATAACCTCGCCAGAGCCAATCATAAACGGACGCACGTAGAGCGTGGCGCCAGAGCCAAAGGGCGGAACCCAAGCAGCATTAGCAGCAACAACCTGCTTAACAGCCTCAACAAAACGGTCCTTGGGGAAGGGCGGCATCTCAAGGCGCTCAGCGGAGTTGTACATACGCTCGGCGTTCATGTCCGGGCGGAAGCAGACAATGCTGCCGTCCTCGGTGGTGTAAGCCTTGAGGCCCTCAAAGACCTCCTGGCAGTAGTGGAAGATGCCACCGCACTCAGAGATGTGCATGGTGTGATCGGTGGTCAGGCCACCCTCGTCCCACTCGCCATCCTTCCAGTGAGCCTCGTAGCTATAGTCGGTCTGCATGTAGCCAAAGCTCAGGCTACCCCAGTCCAGATCCTTCTTCTCAACGGTCATGATTGCTCCTTACATTACGAAAACCGTAAGCGTGCTCATGCGGGGCGCACATGCCTGCAGCACATGTGCGGCATACCCAAAACAGCGCGCATGTAGCCGATTCTACTCCCCCACTCCCAAAGTAGGTTCAATTTAACAATCGGGATACAGTTTTTATGACCCGAGGCACGGGTGAGTTGCGTTGATGTGCGCAATGGACGTGGGCAGACGTGCTCCGCAGGCCCCCTTCACAAACGCACTGAATCGCCAAAGAAAAAGGGCCTGACCTCGGAAAATTTCCGTAAATCAAGCCCTTGTTGTCATATACCTTTTGGCTTATTCACGCTGTACGCGCGACTGCTTTGAGCGTAATTCAAATATGCAAGAGCACCTTATGCGAAGTGTGCACCCTCGGAGTCGGAGGATTTCTTCTTGCCCATCTTGGCCTTAATGAGACCTACGACCGTAGGAATTACCGAGACCAGCACGATGCCCACAATGAGCAGCTCAAAGTGATCCTGAACCACCTGGAATCCACCAAAGAAAAAGCCCAGCAGGGTAAACAGGGTGGACCAGGTTACGCCACCCAGAACGTTAAATAGCACAAAAGAATGCCATTTCATGCCACCCATGCCAGCAAGGAAGGGCACAAAGGTGCGGATAAACGGGAAGAAGCGACCCAAGAAAATTGCCAGGTGGCCCCACTTATCAAGGAAGGCCTCGGACTTCTCGATGCGCTCCGGAGTCATGGCCTTTACCTTGCCGGATGCAATGATGCGCTGACCAAAGAAGTGACCAATCATAAAGTTGCACTGGTCGCCCAAGATGGCCGCCGCCCAAGCCACACCAAGCAGGGCAAAGATGTTGAAGCTGCCATCGGCCGCAAAGCAACCGCTTGCAAACAGCAACGAATCGCCAGGCAAAAACGGCATGAACACCACGCCAGTCTCGATAAAGATAATCAAGAAAATAAAGCCGTACGCGGTCATGGGACCAGCAGCAATCCAAGCAGCAATTGCCGTGCGCGGGTCTTTAAGCAACTCAACAATGGTATTGATAAAACTCATGAAGTAAAACCTCTCGACAGCGGCGCGGACACGCCGAAGTAGAAGTATACGGTGCGCGGAGCCGACTCAAGAAGCGCCAAGGCTATTAGCAGCAACAACGCATAAGTAACACCTGCCCCATAACGCGGCGAACATTAATCCTAGCAATTCGCTATACTTAAGCGCATTACGCGCACACCGCGCTGGGAGGGCACCAAGCATGAGCTTTATCACCACAATTCGGGAGGACATTGCGACCGTCAAGGCCGAAGATCCCGCAGCTCAAAATGCCTTGGTTATCTTCCTCTCTTATCCTGGCCTGCACGCCAAATGGAATCACGTGCCCGAGCACTGGCTGTGGAACCACGGTTGTCACGGTCTAGCGCGCGTGCTATCGCAGATTACGCGTCACTTTACGGGCGTTGAGATTCATCCCGCAGCGCAAATTGGCAAGCACTTCTTTATCGACCACGCCATGGGCGTTGTTATTGGCGAGACTACCATTGTGGGAGACAACTGCACCCTCTACCAGGGCGTTACCCTAGGCGGCACCGGCAACGAGACTGGCAAACGCCACCCCACCCTGGGCAACAACGTCACCGTGGGTACTGGCGCCAAAGTGCTGGGCAACATCCGCATTGGCAACAACGTCAAAATTGGCGGCAACTCCGTAGTAGTCAAAGACGTGCCCGATAACTGCACGGTCATTGGCGTGCCAGGGCGTATCGTCAAGCGCAATGGCTGCCGTGTCTTTGAAGAAAGCTTTGACGCCAAGCAGCACCGCGAGTTTATGCCCGACCCCGGCGAGGAAGCCTCCGCACGCAACCGCGCCAGCATCGCCGATAATCAACGCCGCATCGCCGAGCTCCAAAACGAAGTTGCCGAGCTCAAAGAGCTCGTGGCCAAACTTACTCAAAACTCCTAGCGCGCGGTGCGTGGGCATTCCTAACCCGCAGTGTCTTAGCAGGCCAGTTATTCCACAAATGGGGAAAAGTTACATTTGCTTGCACATAATGTGAGGTACCTTAATTCGCCTTACAATCCCCCATCAGACGAATTGAATACCAGCTTCGTCGCAGCCCATATGGGTCCTTCCGTCTTAAAAGGAGCAACCACTACATGCAAGCTAAGCAGCTCTCGACCGAAAAGCCGTACGTGTTCGAACGCCGGCTTGACGCCAAGCTCATCATGTCGATTATTGCGACAGGCATTATGTCGTTCTCAGGCGTGTGCGTAGAAACCGCCATGAACGTCACGTTCCCCACCCTCATGAGCGAATTTGGCGTGAATACTGCTACGGTTCAGTGGCTCACCACCGCATACCTGCTTGTTCTTGCTGCGATTATCCCTACGTCGGGATACCTAAACCGCCGCTTTAAGACCAAGCAGGTCTTTTGTTTTGCTATGGTGTTCTACATCGCTGGCATTGTGTGCGGCATGACCGCGCAGATTTTCCCCATGCTGCTGGTTGGCCGCGTGCTCGAAGGCATCGGCACGGGCGTGGCACTACCGCTCATGTTCAACATCATCACCGAGCAAGCACCGCAGAAGAATCTTGGCTTCATGATGGGCGTAGGCTCGATGGTTACCGCCATTGCTCCCGCTGTAGGCCCTTCGGCGGGCGGCTGGCTCTCGGAAAACTTTGGCTGGCGCTCAATTTTTACTGCCCTGCTACCGCTGCTCATTGTGGCATTTGTCCTGGGTATGATTGCTATTCGTCAAAGCCATGAAACCACAACCGAGCAATTTGATATCCCCGGCTGGCTTGCTCTGGCTGCCAGTTTTGCATGCCTGATTTTTGCCATTGACGAAGGTGCAAGCTTTGGCTGGACCAGCCCCTTTATCATTGCCCTCTTTGCAGCCTTCGTTATTCTGCTTGTACTCTTTGTTCGCCGCGAAAAAACATACACTCACCCGCTTATTCACCTGGGCATTTTCTCTGAGCGTGGCTATGTACTTGGCCTGGGCGTCATCATCTTCTTGCAGTTCACCGTGCTTGGCCTCTCCTTCCTGCTGCCCAACTATGCTCAGCTCGTACGCGGCGCCGGCCAGACCGCAGCCGGTTCTATCCTGCTCTACGGATGCGCCGTTGGTGCCATCATGACACCCATTTCTGGTCAGCTGTATGACCGCCTGGGTTCGCGCAAGCCCATCCTCTCTGGTGTGCTCTGCTCGCTAGTTGCGGTAGTTTGCTTTGCGCTCTTTGCCCAGGATTTACCAATCGTGGCCATTGCTGGAGTCTATATTCTGTACGCCTTTGGCCAAGGCGCGATGTACGGCAACAACATGACCTGCGCGCTGAGTTTTTTGCCTGCCGAGATTAAGGCCGATGGTAACGCTATGTTCACCACGCTCACACAGCTTTCCGGTGCCGTAGGTACCAGTGTAGCCGCCGCCATCGTTAATGCCGCCCAGACGGGCGCTGCCGACATGGCTGCTGCAACCACCACCGGCACGCACAACGCCTTTGTAGTGCTTGCCGTATCTTTGGTGCTTTCCATCATCTGCGCGCACTTTGAAACCAAGCGCGCCGAGCGCTAAACACAAGCCAGGCCGCTAGGCAACGCACAATTATTAACCCCCAACGCATAAAAGCGGGGCACCAGCAACAACGCTGATGTCCCGCTTTTTGGTGTCGAGTCGCTGGCTTAGGAGTAACGCCTACTCACGTGCCCGAGCTGCCCTGGTCCGCATCAAACTCGCAGCTCAAACGCCGCCCGACACAGCACCTGTGCATCGACGCGCCACTCCCCCACCTATGAGAACTGTGAGCGATAGAGCCTTGCGTAGGCGCCACCCGCATCGAGCAACTCCTCGTGCGTTCCTTGCTCGATAATAGTGCCCTTGTCCATCACCAAAATGAGGTCGGCATCCACAATGGTAGAAAGCCGGTGCGCAATCACAAAGCTCGTGCGACCGCGCATGAGTTCCTGCATCGCATGGCCAATCGCCTGTTCAGTACGCGTGTCCACGCTTGAGGTGGCCTCGTCCAAAATAAGGATTCGTGGGTTGCGCAACAATACGCGCGCAATGGTCAAAAGCTGGCGCTGACCTTGACTGATGTTCTCCGCATCGTTAGCCACCAGTGTCTCATAGCCGTGTGGCATGGTGCGCACAAAGTAGTCCACGCGCGCCGTGCGAGCCGCAGCCTCAATCTGCTCGCGCGAAGCACCGTCACAGCCGTAGGCAATGTTCTCGGCAATCGTGCCTTCAAACAGCCAAGCATCTTGCAGCACCATGCCAAAGTTGGAGCGCAACTCACCGCGATCCATTTGCCGCGTGTCCACACCATCGAGCGTGATGCGTCCGCCATCAATCTCGTAGAAGCGCATAAGCAGGTTGATAAGCGTGGTCTTGCCTGCGCCCGTTGTGCCCACAATGGCAATCTTCTGCCCCGGCTCAGCCGTAAAGGAAACATCGTGCATGAGCGGTCGCTCAGGGTCATAGCCAAACTTTACATGCTCAAAGCACACGCGCCCCAAGGTAGGCTCTGTCACATGCGCAGCCAGCTCGGGAGCCGGTTCGGGAGAAATCTCCTCCTCATCCAGCAGATCGAAGACGCGCTCTACCGAAGCCAGTGCACTCTGCATACTGTTAATGGTAAAGGAGAGCTGTGTGAGAGGCTCGGCGGCCGTCATGATGTACTGGAAAAACGCCTGCAACACGCCCACACTCATGTGACCAGTCACCAGCATGCCGCAGCCAAAAAGCGCAATGGTGACCTGCGCCAAACGGTTCACAAATCGGATGAGCGAGCTTACCGCATTGGTCACAAAGTCAGCCTTACAGCTTGCCTCGGCCAAGCGGTCGGCCAGCTCACGCATCTCCTGCGAGCTGCGCTCTTCACGGCCAAAGGCGCGCACCACAATGCGGCCGCTGTATGCCTCCTCCACCGCAGACGTCAGCTCGCCCACACACTCCTGCCGGTTAGCAGCAAGCACCAAATTGCGCCTGGAGATTGCGCGCGTAAGCAAAAGCGAGATGGCCGAGAACACAATAAAGAGACTTGCGAGCAGGGCATTGTAGGTAAACATCATGATGATAGCGCCCGTAACACTGCCCACCGCCGTAAGCAGCGTCAGGATACCGCGCTGGAGCACCTCGGACATTTTGTCGAGGTCATTGGTAGCACGGCTCACCACGTCACCCGGCTTGTGCGTGTCAAAAAACGAGAGCGGCAGGCGATTCAGCTTCTCGCTCACACGGTTGCGCAAGATGAGGTTCAAACGCTCCGAAAAACTTGACATAGTGAAGCTCTGCAGCGAGTAAAAGCCTACCGTGATAGTCCAAATACCCAGGTAGATAAGGATTTCTTGCCCACCATGCTCCCAAGAGATAGCAAAGGTGCGACCATCTGCAAAAGCCGCCTGAGCCTCGTTCCACAACAGGTCAATCACGTGCGCGCTATAGGCTGGGGCAGCCAAGCTGAAGAGGGTGTAAAAAACGATGGAGACAACAACCAAAAAGAAGCGCCAGTGCTGATCGGCGCTTTCAGCCCACAGACGGCGCACCGTGGTCCACGTATCGCGCGGCACCTCGAGCTCGGGCTCGTCATCGTCGTTACTCAGCGCAGCTAGGCGGCGCTGTTCCTGCTCAAAGGCAGCGCGCTCGTCCTCGGCAAGCATTGCCTCGAGGGCGGCTTCCTCCTCCTCAGCGCTTAGGGGTGTGTGGACGGATGCAGTGCCAGCCTGAGACACACCTACAGGTGCAGCGGCATACGCGGGGGAAACGGCTTGTGGCGCGGATTCTGCCACGGCTTTCACCGCAGAGTCTCTAACAGCTTCCACCGCAGGTTCTACAGTAGACGCCGCACTTGTCTCCTGGAGATTTTCGTCGCGCTTCTCCATCCTATTCACCCCCAATCATCTGGGATTTCGCAATATCTTGGTAGACCTCGCAGCTCTGCATGAGTTCCTCGTGCGTGCCCATGCCCATCACGCAACCGTCTTTAAGCACGATGATGTTATTGGCATGCAAGATGGTCGACACGCGCTGGGCAATGATGAGCACCGCAGCATCGCGCGTCTCCTCAACAAGCGCTGCACGCAGCGCCGCATCAGTACGAAAATCAAGCGCAGAAAAACTGTCGTCAAAGATGTAGAGGTCCGCTTTACGCATAAGGGCGCGCGCAATGGCGAGACGCTGACGCTGGCCGCCCGAGAAGTTGGTACCACCTTGCGAAACCGGCGCCTGCAGGCCGCCTGGTAGGTCGAGCACAAAAGTGCTCTGAGCCACCTCAAGCGCATGCAGCATATCAGCCTCTGAGGCCCCCTCGTTGCCATAGCGCAGATTGCTCTCCACGGTGCCCGAGAACAGCCAGGCCTTTTGCGGCACATAGGCAATACGCGAGCGAAGCTCAGCCTGAGACATCTCGCGCACATCGCGCCCCTCAAAGTGCACGGCGCCGCCCGTTACATCGTGGAAGCGCAGCAACAACTTAGCCACCGTCGACTTGCCCGAACCTGTAGAGCCAATGATTGCTGTGGTAGTGCCCCGGTAGCAAGCAAAGTTCAGGTTGGAGAGTGTGTCTTCGCTTGCGTCCGAGAAGCGGAAGGTTGAATGGTCAAAGGCCGCCACGGGAGTAGCAGCTGCGGAGACATCTGCAGCGTTCGCGACGTCTGTCGTGCTCGTAACCACGCCAACAGTGCCTGCAACAGCATCCGCAGCGCCCTCACACGCTTGCGGATTGTCGCTCACCACTGCGCTGTCAGCAGCAGTCTCCGTAGCAACGGCGACCGCAGCACTCGCACGACTTTCCGTATCGCCAGCCCCCGCCGCATCAGCAACATCACACGCAGTCGTCTCCCCTGCCGGGTCCATAATCTCCGGCACCAGATTAATCACCTCAGCCGCACGGTCCAGGCACGCCTTTGCGCGCGGCAACGTAAGAATCACCATCTGCGCCATCATGATGAACAGCAAGATGAGAATCGCGTACTCCAGAACAGCCGAGATGCTAGCAATTTCCATGGCATGCGTGCCCACCAGGTTGCCGCCCAGCCACAACACCGCCACCTCAACAATGTTCATCAAAAAGAACGTTGAGCAGTCAAGCGTGGCAAACAGGCGATTCACCTTAATAGCATTGTCGGCATACTCCGAGAACACCTGGTCCAAACGCTCTTCTTCGCGGCGCTCGCGACCAAACGCACGCACCACACGCACACCCACAATGCTCTCGCGCAGCGTTACGTTCATGCGGTCAATAAACCCTTGGAGCCGCGTGAATATCGGCGCAGATTTAACCATGGTCAGCGCTGCCACAATGAGCACCAGCACCACCACAACGCCCAGCATCATGCCCATCTGCGCGTTAATACGCCAAGCGAGCACCATGCCTGCAATGCACAGAATGGGTACGGGCAGCACAATCTGAATGGTGTTTACAATTGCCTGCTGCACCACGTTGATGTCGCCCAAGCTGCGCGTAATCATCGAGCCCGTGCCAAAGCGCTCAAAATCGCTGGCAGAAAACGCAAGCGAGGCATCGTAGATAGCGCACCGGATATCACGACACACGTCAGCAGCGAGGCGTGCTCCCAGGTAAAGCGCCGTGATAGCCGCTGCGCTCGCCACCACAGAAACAGCCAGCATGGCCGCGCCGCCGCGCAAAATAGCATCCATGTCGCCTGAGGCAATACCCGTGTTCACCATGTTTGCAAGCATTGTGGGCACAAGCAGCGTTCCCACATCGTCGATAAGCAAAACGGCGAGCGTGAGCGCTATGAGCCCCTTGTAATTTTTGAGATACTTTGCCAGCAGTTTCATACAGTTGGGCCCTCCCAAGGCCCCTTCGACTCATAAGCACTGACTCATAAGCGCTAATGAATAGCGGAATTTATTCGCCCCGCTTTAAACTTGTCTCTCATAAAAATACCCCGCCGCGGTAAACCCACGGCGGGATACACAGAAAGCCTGCTACTCAGACGGCAGGTGAACAAAAGCCAGCGGCAAAAACCTAGCCTTCCCAGCCTTCCTGATTTGACTCGTAAAATACAGCCGAGTCACACAGGTCATGGATGCTCTTGCCGTCATGCCAGGGAAGTTCAACCAGCTCAGAGAGGGTGGTCACCAAATCGGAGCAATCCGAAAAACGGCCCTTCTCGTTCAACTCGTCGCAATTCTGCACGCGCCAGTAGCCGTCGGTATGCGTAACGTAATAATGGCCGCCGTCGACGTCCATAAACACGCGAGTCTTAGAGCGCAGATAACCAAGGAGCTCCTCAAAGCTCAGTGGTATTGACTCGTCAACCTTAAGTCCCATAATGACCTCCTCTGCGGTCCGGTTAGTTACCCCTACTTAACCTGTTTACGAAAACTTTCGCAACTGCATTTAGGTGGAAGGCGCAAGTCTAAAGACGGACGGGCGCGGGGTATATAGGCGCATATATCAACCCCACAGAAAGGAGCGTCTATGAACGCTTTGGAAACTATGGAGACCCGCCGCAGCTGCCGCGCATACAGCGACCGTCCGGTGGAGCCAGAGAAGCTCGAGGCCATCCTCAAGTGTGGACAATACGCCCCCAGCGGCATGGGCAGGCAGCCCGTTACCTTTGTTGCCGTTACCGACCCTGCCACCGTCGCCGCCCTTTCACAGATGAACGCCCAGATTATGGGCAGCAACAAAGATCCGTTCTATGGCGCCAAGACTGTGATTGTTGTGCTGGTAGACGTCAGCGTGCCCACGCATCTTGAAGACGGCTCGCTTGCCATGGGCAATCTGCTAAACGCTGCCCATGCCTTGGGTGTTGACTCGTGCTGGATCCATCGCGCTAAGGAAGAGTTTGAGTCGGACGCTGGCCGCGCACTGCTTGCCAGCTGGGGACTCCCTTCTGATGGCTCGCTGTGCGGCGTAGGACATTGCATCCTGGGCTATGCCGCAGGAGAGCTTCCCGAGGCTAAGCCGCGTCGCGACAACATCGTTTACGTGAAGTAGTGAGCCAAAGTCTCCGATTATTTCCTTCGCTGCTCCTGGCCGCGCAGTACAAGCACGCCGCGTAGAAGCCGTGCATGTCTCTGTTCCCTCTGAAAGCTGGTCGCAAGAACGCTACGTTGACTGCGAAGCTCCCAGATTTTCTCCTTCACTGGTCCTCGCCCTTCGGGCTGCGGAATCGCTCAGGAGAATAATCTGGGAGCTTCTTACTTGGAACGTAGACAAAGCTAAAAAGGCTGTCCCAAATGGAGCAGCCTCTTGAAACACTACTAGACCAACATTATTCAATGTCGATTGCCTCTAGTGCTTATTATTCACGGTTCATGAGCCCCTCAATGCGAGTCTCCAAATCGCTCTTCCCATACAAAACTGCAATAACCTTTACCAGGTCACCTTCAATAACATAAAGCAGAGCATAGTTTCCAGAACGCGCCAGGCGTAACGCCGCGCCCGTATCACTAAACCCTATCGCCTTGTTCCTATACGGAAATATTTCTAACGCGCGCGCCGTCTCAAATATTGAGTCAACTGTTCTCATTGCAGCAGTACGATTGCAGAGTTCATCCTCGATGTAGTTCCGTATAGAACGAAGATCTGATTTTGCGCCACTTAGAAACTGAACCTGATATCTAGTGGGCGTATCCTCCATGGGAATCACCCCATTATCTCGGCGTATGTTTCTTCCAAGCTTGAGCCTTCGCAAGAAGAGACGCTATGTAGCCGCTCTTCCACTAAATGTATGAGCTCTGCATCTGTCATGTGGCTCGCGTCAATGGAACGAGGTGCTGCCGGAAGCTTTGGAGAAAAAGGAATACCGCCCGTAATAACTATCTGCTTGAGATACATCGTAATGGCGGTAGACATAGGTATTCCCAACTGGTCTAGGATGCCTTCTGCCTCCTTTTTTACTTGAGGATTAACGCGTAAATTGAGCGTGGCGGTCTTTTCCATGGGATTCCTCCTTGCCAAACGATATATTAGGATTGTAACGCAAATGTCAGTGCATTGATTGCGCATGGCGCAGTAGCGAGAGTGCTCCATTAGCCGCTCTGTAGACACAGATACGATTTTGGGACGCAAATTGAGGATGGTGTAAGTAGCCCATTTATTCAGCGTCTTATTACCTGGGCTTTTGTTGCTGTTTTCATTGAGCTACTTGGAGTGGTTCAGATTTGCGTCCCAAAATCGGCTCTAGACTTATTTACAACAGAAAAAGGCTGTCCCAAATGGAACAGCCTCTTGAAACGTTATGAAAGCAGCAAGAACTAGCGTTGAGCTTTATTTCTTACGGCGGCGCTTGGTAAAGCCAGCAGCTGCGGCGGTGATGCCCGCGGCTGCGCTTGCAGCCATGGCAAGAGCTGAGGCATCGCCAGTACCGGGCAGGAGCTTCTTCTTGCCCGAATCGGCGCCAGAGTCAGAATCAGAATCCGGATCAACCTTGCCCGAGTCCTCGCGTTCCCACTTAGCCGTGAGGGTAATATCGCTCGTCACAGGAGTCGAGAAATCGTAAGCTGCACCATTGAGCGTCCAGCCACGGAAGATGTAACCAGAGCGGGTGGGAGCCGCAGGCTCAGTAGCACATGCACCGTCCTCTACCTGCTGTGCCTCCACAGCAGTACCGCCAAAGGAATCGAACGTCACCGTATGAGCACTCACGGGCTCAGGCTCAGGTTCCGGCTGCGGCTCCGGTTCGGGTTCGGGGTCTGCCTTCTTCTCCCATACAGCCGTGAGCGCAAGTTCGCCAGTAACAGGGCTATCAAAGTTGAAGTTCTGACCGTTATAGGTCCAACCACAGAAGGTATAGCCTTCGCGCGTTGGGTCCTCCGGGCGCTCAATGGTCTTGCCCCACTCAACGTACTGGTCTTCAATCTCGGTGCCGTCACCCGTGTCAAACGTCACGCGGCAGTGCATCTTCTTCCAGCCAGCATAGAGCGTAAGGTCCTTAGTTACCGGCTCGCCAAAGTCGTAGCCCTGCTGCGAGGCCTCGTCCAAATACCAGCCAATAAAGCCATAACCACTGCGCTCGGGGTCAGCCGGACGTTCGAGCTTGTCACCATCCACCACCAGGTCAAGGTCTACAAGCTCACCCTCAGAATAGAAGTACACCGTATAAATATCTGTGGTGTTCTTTATCCAGTGGGCCGTAAGCGTGCAGCTCTCGTTGAACTTGGTATTCGCGTTAACCTTCTCGCCGTCTGCGGTGTACCAGCCAGCAAAGAGATACTCATCCTCGTCAGAAGAGGAGCCTTCTTCGGCCGAGCGGCCACGACGCGTAACTGGCAGATTACTAAGGGTAGTTCCGCGTTCAATCTCAACAGAGGCCGGATCAACATCCTCGCCGCCCGCAGCGTCAAAGGCAATAGTCACGGTTTGAGCCCACTTAGCGTAGAGCGTCATGTTCTCGGTCACCGCATTGCTAAAGGCGTAAACCTGTGTGCATGCCTGGTCGGTGTACCAACCTTTAAAGACACTGCCCGCCTTGGTTGGTGCCTCGGGTTCAGCGGCACGTTCGCCATATGCAACGGTCTGATCAGCCACCGCAGAACCACCCATGGAGTTGAAATTCACCGTGCGCGTCTGAGGCGTCCACTTGGCGTAGATATGCAGCTCCTCGGTCATGGTGTAAGGGAGCACCAGAGCTTCGGTACAAGCCTCGTCCACATACCAACCCGCGAAGTCATAGCCCTCGCGCACAGGATTGTGCTCATCAACGCTGGTCCACAGGTCTTCTTCGACCAGGTCATCGCCATAATTCTTAATGGTATAGGGCGTCTCATCGTCTGTGTTGTGCATCCAAACAAAGAGGTTCTCGCCGCGCCAGCGAGCCGTGAGCGTCACGTCGCTGTTAACCGTCAGGTCGCTCACCTCAGTGCCATCTGCATCGTTCCAGCCGCGGAAACGATAGTGCTCGCGGGTAGCGCGCGGCAAGTCGGCACTAGCAATAGTGGTACCAGCGTCCACGGTAAGTGCGGAGACCTGCTCGGCGTCCTCCGGCGTACTAAAGGTCACCGTATACTGTTGCGCCCATTTGGCGTAGATGGTGGTGTCCTGCGTAATCTTGGCCGAGAAATCAAACTTGGTCTTGAACTGCTCGTCGGCATACCAGCCCACAAAGCGATAGCTCTCGCGCGTACCAGGCTGAAGCTCAGGCGCCGTCTGACCATCTTCCACTGAGGTGTACTGGCACACATCGTCATAGAGCTTGTAAGTCACCTTGTGCTTGGACACGTTCTGGTTCCACTTGGCGTAGATAGTGGTGTCCTTGGCAATTGCAGTATCGAAGTTGAACTTGGCATTGAAGTTCTCGTCCTCATACCAGCCCGCAAAGGTAAACCCATCGCGCGCCTCAGGCGTAAACTCAGCCGCAGTCTGCCCATTCTCTACCGAAGCATACTGACAAACGTCACCATAAAGCTTATAGGTCACGGTCCACGTTTGAGTCGCAGCCTGCTTCCAGTTAGCTTTGAGCTCGATGTCTTTGGTCACAGGATCGTCAAAGTCGTATGCCTCACCATCAAGGGTCCAGCCAACAAACTCAAAGCCCGTGCGAACCGGCTTCACAGTCGGCTCAGAAACCTTGCCCAGGCGCTCAACCGTCTGCGCCGCGGGAGTCGGGTTTCCGCCATCAGTATTGAAGGTTACCTTGTAGCTCTTGGGCGTCCACTTGGCATAAACCATAATGAAGCTGCCGTCATCGTAGGAGTAGACCTTGGTAAAGTCGAAGGGCGTTGTGTACGCCTGATCCGCGTACCAGCCCGCGAACTCGTAGCCCTCGCGCGTGAGCTCAACATCAGGCTTCTTGATTGTTGCCGTGCCGCCGTCCACAAACTTGAGCTCAGCCGACGTCACATACTCCCAGCTGCTTCCACCCTCGCCCTTTGGCGTCATAAAGAACGCAAAGCGGTACTGATAATCGTGGTCACGCTCGCTGTATCGAGCAGTAATCGTCGTGTCTTGCGTGAAGGTGGTATACCAGCCAACCTTTGTGCCGTCTGCGGTGTACCAGCCGCCAAACAAATAGTCTTCCTGCGTTGCAGTAGGCATCTCGGTCGGAATGGTCACCGTACCATCAGAGCCGGTGGTGGCAGTCACGCTTGTTGACCCATCTGCAAACGCGCCCGCGCCCGTATTAAACGTTATGGTGTACGAGGGAACATCGTAGGAAACCACAAAGGTCAAAATCATGTCGCCATCGGCGTTGGTCTTCTCTGTGCATGCGGAGGTTGCGTACGTGTAGCCGCGACGCTCCGAGCTCTGGTCCTCCACCGTCTTGGTGCCCAGCGAGCTGTTCTCGACGCGCGCCTCAAAAGCCATCAAGCTCGAGACGTGCGACGGATTGCTGTCGATATACGTGTAGAGGTCGTCGCCCAGCAGGGACTTCTTGAGCGTAACCTGGTAGGTCACCTTCTTGGCCGTAACATATCCGTTTGCAGCCTTGACCTCTTCCACCTTAGTGCGCTCAACCGTAGAGCCAGCCGCAAGCTTGGAGGCGTCCGTTGTAATGTTGTCGAGATTCTCGACAACCTCCTGCTCGCCAGAGCCGCCCTTGATCAGGCGATAAATCTGCTCCCAGCGCTCCGAACTCCAATCATCAATATCGGTGTAGCTCTGCGAGTACGCACGATCGCGAATGTTTGCGTAGGAAAGTGCACCAGAAACCGTGCCAACCTCAAGGCTATTCCAATCCGCGCTGTCCTGGAAGGTCAGGCCCACAGCGCCCACCGGACGAACCACGTGCGGCACCGCCGTGACGTTGCTCTCGCCCAGCTTGAAGCTCGCACTGCCGTCCGTAACTTTAACGGTACGCGTGCCCGTACTATCAGTCAGCGTCCAGTAGTCAATCTGGTTGAGCACGCTGCCGTAGCGGTCCTCATTGGGATAGTCGTCGATGTCTTCCTCGTATGTCAGCCAGTCGCTGTTGTTAAGCGTGATGGTAGAGCCCTCAGCCGCACTCCAGCTCTTGGTATAGCAGCCTGTATTAACCGTAACAGTGTGCTTGGTCGCCACAGAAGAGATGTACACATAGTTGCCCTCGGTCACGACGCTATAGCGTGTATCGTCTGAACTAAAGACTGTCTTGTAGCTATCCTTAATCTTAGAAAGCGCAGCTTGATTGCCTGTAACACGGCGACCGCCCGAGCTAGGCACGTCCGTCTCAATGCCAATGCGGCTCTCAGCCGTAAGGGCGCGGTCACCATCGGCGGAGCAAATCTCTTGGCCCGTCGTACCAATCAGATGCAGATTGCTCGCTACCTCGCTTCGCTCAGCTCCATCGCCAAGTCGATATGCCTTGTTGTCAGAAATCTTTACCGTGTTGGCAAACTCAATGGCCTTGTACTTCGTATTGGCGCAGTACACACCCGCGCCGTAGCCGCCCTCGTTCTTGTTCTTTTCTCCGTAGGCTTTGTTGCCCGTAATGGACACGTTGTCTAGATAGAGCTCGCCAGAGAACCAAATGCCGCCGCCGTTGCCGCCTTTGCCACCGTAGTAGGTATCGCTGTCATCCTGGACCTCGTTGTCCTTGATGGAGCCCGTGCCATCCGGCGAGGTAATCGTAATGTTTGCCTCGGAGTAGACACCGCCGCCCTCGGCCACAGTGCCTCCGTCACCCTCGGAAAGCGCGCTGTTTTCGCAAATCGAGGAGTTGTTTTTCAGGATAATCTTACTGCCGCTGACCTGAGCGTAGATACCACCGCCGCAAGCAGCGCCAAAGTTGTCGGCCTTGTTTCCCTTGATAAACGAGTTGTCGAGCGTGAGCGTAGTCACGTCCTCGAGATAGAACGCGCCACCATAAAATGCGGAAGACCCCGAGATGGTTGAATTTTTAAACGTAAACGAAGTGCCATCGCGCTTGTTGTAAATGGCTCCACCCTTGGCCTTGCCGTTAGTGCCATCAACAAAATTGTTTTCGAGCTTCGTGTTCTCGAAGGTCACTGAACCATTCTTACCAGCGTGGTACATAACGCCGCCGTAGCCCTCGGCATAGGTATTAATGTAGTTGGAGCTTACGACGGAATCTTTAACAGTCACATTACTGTCGTTGCCTGTGATGTAAAAACCAGCACCGTAGATATGCGCCCGGTTAGAAGAAACCGAACTGTTAGAGATGTTGACAGTAGGCTTATTGCCTCCGAGGTAAAAGGCGCCGCCCTCATCGCTGTCGGCATAGTTTCTATCCACCGCTGCATATGAGATGAGCAGCTTGACGCCTGATTCACCGCTAAAGAAGCCGCCGCCGTGCTCGCTCGCCGTGTTGCCTGAGACAGAGCTCTTCCTGTCCGCCGTGCCGGTCACTGTAACAACGCTGTCGCTCGCGTTGATGTAGATGCCGCCGCCCGAGTCGCGACTCTTGTTGTTATCGACCGAAGACTCGCGAATGCTAATGGAGGCCTTGGAGTCCAGGTAGATGCCGCCGCCGCCCTTGATAGCCTGGTTATTGGAGATGGTTGTGCCGTCTTGGATTTCGATGCCGCAGTCGGTGTCGCGCACGTAAATGCCGCCGCCGTAACCCTCGGCATGGTTGTATTTGATTGTTGTACGCTTGAGCGAGAGCAGGCAGTTGCTGCCGTGCACCGCAATACCCGCGCCGTGGCCATAACGGTTAGAGTCAACTTGGTCAGTTAGGTTACCGGCGATGGTAGTGTCTTCGACGTAGACATGCGCCTTGTTGCCGGCGAGTGAAATGCCACCCGCACCGTGCCAGTCGTCGCAGGCGCCACCCGTGATGAGGCCGCCCTTAATTACGGCGTCACCCTTGCCGTCATAGTCCCAAAAGTACCCGTTGTCGAGCGTATAGCCCTTGTGCTCAGTTGCCTTCTCATCTTCTGTAGAGGCACCGTAGACATAGAGCACACCGCCGCCCTCAACGTAGATAGCCTCACCCGAACCCTCGGCGTACCACATGCTGCCGTAGCTCAGAGCCTTGTCGCGATTGAGCATGTGACCATGGAGCTCGATGGTGTAGGTGTAACCCGAAGGAACCTTAATACGGCCGTAGCTCTTGGTGTTCCAATCGGCTAGAAGCTCGATGGTCACCGAAGTCTCGTGGAGTGGATTGTTACGCGTGGAGATCATGTCATCCACAATGTGCATGACATCCTCGACACTCTTGCCGTAGAAGGTGCGCTTGTACTTCTCGCCTGTTACCTTGCCAATGGCGCCCGTAGGGTCTGTGCTATAAGCATATGCACGCTGCGGCAGTGCTACTGCGCAAACAAACGCTATGGCTAAAGCAGCGAGCATAACGGCAACGGCGCGCAGCGAACGCAGGTAAGTGTGGCTACGGTACATATGTGCTTCCTCTATCTGGGAAAGATGACAGTCATACAGAGTTAATGGTACCGTAAATGTTATCTGAGCAAAGCAACTATTTCTGGCTGGCTACCTGCGAAAAGCCTGTCGGTGAAGATGAACTGGATATGAGGACTTAAGTCCTCGGAGGGCCGGTTTAGACCCTTCGGGGGAGTGCGCATTTACATATGACCGAGGGTTATGCATAAATCTGGCCTTAACTACCGCTTTTATTCATCTTTGAAACCTGGTTCATCTTTGTCTGTAAAACGACCGTACATTTTTTGCGTTTGTCAGTCTATGCAGCTCCAACAGGTCTGGCCAACGTGACTATGGCCCCCTCTTTTTAGGACAGATTTATCTCTTTTGTTGATTAGTGGTCCGAAGTCCAGGGATCTGAAGTTCAATAACCCGTGTATTTGTCCGACAAACGCAAAATATGCACGGCGCTCTCTGAACATAAGCAAGATAAAGCGCACATCCTGCATAAAACTGCTTATTTTGAACCAAATAATGCATAAATCTGCCCAACGCTAGTCCTAAGGAACTCCCAGCTTTTTAGCCCCTATAGCAGCGCAAAAGTTTTACTCAAGGCCCTACTTGTTACTCATAGCCAGAAAAGTTGGTGCTTGGCCGACTGCCCACAGGGGAACATTTACCAGCCAGCCCTCGTCGCGATATGCGGAGAGCGACGTGCGCAAGGCGCGTCCCAGGTCAAACTTCTCGCAAGCAACCTTCAAGCTCTTAGCCTGCAGATTTTCCCCTGCCTTTACTTCAATAGGCACGGCTGCACCGTCGAGCTGAATAGCAAAATCCGTCTCTGCTGTTCCCGTGCTCGATGACCAGTACACCGGAGCCAGCCCCAAAAGGCGAAGCTCCTGCTCTACATACTGTTCAGTCAAAGCGCCCTTAAACTCAGTAAAGAGCCGTGATTCGTCCAGAACAGCAACCGGACTAAGCCCCGCCATAGCGCTCAAAAGGCCTACGTCTATGCCAAACAACTTGAAGGCGCTCATGTCCTCATAGGCCGAAAGGGGCACACGAAGCGCAGAAACGCGCGGCACCTTAGCTACGGCACCATAGTCCAAAAGCCACTGAATTGATTCTTCAAAGTCACGCGCACGAGCACCCGGGCGCGCCGAGCCATACAGAAAGCGCTTGTTCTCACGCGCAAGCTGACCAGGTAAAGACTTCCACACCAGCCGCATGCGCTCCAAAATGCGCGCTGGAGCATGCTTTGCAAAGTCGGCATCATACGCATCGAGAATCTGCATCTGTAAGCGGCGCACCTCTTGGTAATCGCCCGCAGTTCTAAAAGACTCAACCACTTCGGGCATACCACCCACCACAAGGTAGTCTTTAAGCCTGTTTGTAAGGCGGCTTACCATGGGACCCAAAAGATTCATGTCCGTCTCTAGTAAAGCATCAGCCAGCGGGTCACCATCAAGGGCGCGTATAAACTCGCTAAAACCCATAGGGTGCACCGTCAGTTCGTCAACCTTCCCAACCGGGAACGACTCACCCTCACGCCTCAGAGCAATGCCCATATACGAGCCAGCCGCAATCACGTGATACTCAGGAGCCTGTTCGCAAAAATACTTAAGTGCCGTGAGTCCCCGCGGCGCCTCTTGTATTTCATCAAAGACCAGAAGGGTGCTGCCGGGTTCGATTTTTATACCGGTTCGTAGTTCAATCTGCTTAATGATGCGCAGAGGGTCGAGGTCTTGTTCAAAAACCTGGCGCGCCGAATTGTCGTACATAAAGTCAACCATGACGAACGAGTCAAAGTACTCGCGAGCAAACTGCTTCATGAGCCACGTTTTGCCCGTTTGGCGAGAGCCGCGCAAAAGCAAAGGCTTTCGATGTGAGCTGTCTTTCCAAGCCACGAGTTGTGTCATCAGGTCTCTGCGCATGAGTGCCTCCTAGCCATCTTCGATGCAATTAGTATAGCCCGAACACGAAAGTCCCTAGGTTAAATGTGCGAGTCTCGCACAAAAGTCCCTAGGAGAAATGTGGGAGTTACGCACAAAAGTGCCTTGGAAAATGTGAAGGCCTCATGCTCCTGAAAAGCAAAAGACTGCCCCACGTAATGCGGGACAGTCTTTCAAAAGCTGCGAGATATTGATGCGAACTAGCTGTGGCGGCGCTTGGTGATGCCAGCAGCCGCGGCGGTGAGGCCAGCTGCGGCGAGGGCAGCTACAGCGAGCGTTGAGCTGTCACCAGTGCCAGGGAGCTTCTTGTTGTTCTGCTTACCGGATTCGTCCTGCTTGCCAGAGTTGTCTGCTTCCTTCCAACCTGCATAGAGATTGAAGTCAGTCGTTACCGCAGTATTGAAGTCATAAGCCTTAGTGCAAGCTTCGTCGGTGTACCAACCGGTGAAGGCGTAGCCCGTGCGGGTAGGATCTGCTGGGCGAGTTAGCTTCTCACCGGTCCTCACGATGTCATAGTCGAGCATCTCGCCACCGGAGATATAAGTCACAAAGCAGACCTCACCATTGCGTGCCCAGTAGGCTACCAGGGTGCTGTCTTCGCTGAACTTGGTATCAGCGTTGACCTTAGTACCATCTTGCGTATACCAACCAGCAAAGACATAGCCATCGTCTGCAGAAGGCGTTTCGATACCTGAAAGCTCTCGACGAGGTACCGGTAGTACTCCTACCGAGGTACCCTTAGCAATGCTCAAGGTGTTCTCCCCCGTAAGCTCACCACCTGTGGTGTTAAGCGTAATGGTGATAGCCTCTGTCCACTTGGCATAGAGCTCTACGTTCTCGGTTACCTCGTCGGAGAAGTCATAAGCTTCCGTGCAGGCTTGATCTGTGAACCAACCATCAAAGACATAGCCATCCTTGGTAGGAGCCTCAGTCTCGGTAGCACGCTCGCCACCGCTAACTGTTTGAGCCTCTACCGTGCTACCACCGGTGGAGTCAAAGCTCACGGTACAAGGAATTGCTTCCCACTTAGGATAGAGATCCAGGTTGCCCGTGAGTGTGGAGCCGTACTCAAAGGGTACGGTGCATGCTTCGTCGGTGTACCAACCACCAAAGATAAAACCAGCACGAACTGGGTCTTGCTGTCCGTACTTAACAGCGAGCTTTTCTTTAGTGAGTGCATCTCCATACTTGAACATCTTGTAGGGAGCGTCTTTGTTGTTGTGTAGGTAGACAAAGACGGTCTCGCCTAGCCAGTGGGCGGTGAGGGTCATATCCTCGTCAGCCGTAAAGGTGTCTGCTACCTGTACGCCGTCGTTTAACCAACCACGGAAGCGATAGTGGTCACGTACGACAAGGGGCAGGTCAGCAGAAGAGATTTCAGTACCTGCATCTACCGTAAGCTTGGTTACCTCTTCACCATCTGCGGTATCAAAGGTGATGGTGGCAGTCTTTACCCACTTGGCATAGAGGGTGAGGTCTTCTTCTACCTTGCTATTCGTAAAGTCATAGGCGTCCTCACAGTCAGGATCGGTATACCAGCCATCAAAGCGATAGTCCTCACGTGTTGGCTCCAGGTTAGGAGCAGCGCCGTCCTTCTCTACCTGAACCTTGGTGATAAACGTGCCCTCGTCGTCCTCGGAACCGTCCTGCGCTTGTGCGTCAGACTCGTTGTCAGCAGAGAGAGCCACTGCTTCGTTGTCCGACAGCAGGTCTATCGACCCGTCAAGCACCCTGTCTGTGGTCTTATAGGTAACCGAAAGGGTAATCTTGTTCCAGCTCGCAGTAAGCGTGATGTCAGAAGTTACGGGCGTGCTAAGTGAATACGGTGCACCATCGAGCAACCAGCCTGCAAAGGTGTAGCCGCTCTTCTCCGGATTATCAATGAGGATGGAAGTCTTCTTGCCTTCCTTCTTTATCATCGCGTTGCTTACGGTTTCGCCATCAGCAACCTGAAGCGTCTTGGTTGTATAGTCAGTGTCCTCAGCCATAAACGTCACCGTATGGTCTGCAGTAGGTTGCTTGGTCCACTTGGCATAGAGCATGAGAGGGTCTTCGCTGTATTGAACAGTGC
>CAVJWJ010000009.1:0-39968 GCA_963653375.1 Roseburia sp. CAG:303 | reverse complement strand
AAAGACGTTCTTGGAGTCATCTTTACTAATAGTTATTGCAGACGGACTTGTCTCGCTGTAGGTATAGCCCTGGATCTCAGGATATGTAACAGCAGACTTCTCTACCTCATCGCCAACCTTGTTACCAGAAACAGTTGAAGACTTGGCAATCTCGTTGCCATCCTCATCAACATACTTCACCGTGTACTTACTGTACTTAGTGAAGCTCCAAGTTCCCGTAAAGGTAATGGAGCCACCCGTACGCGAGACAATAGCAGAATTCTTATCCCAGCCATCAAAGGTCCAGTAGCCATCGTTTTCAGCATCTTCGTACTCAGTGACTTCAGGAGCAATTGGGAATACCGTCGTTTTTGCGTTGTATTTACTGTTATCACTTGGCAGGTAGCTATTAATTGCACCAGGAAGCGTTAAATCAGAGGTTCCCGACTTAAAGACGTACTGAACCTGACTTGCGGGAGCAATCTGGCAGGTGCACGTAGCAGTCTTGGTAATAGTTGCGCTAGAAGAAATGTCACCAGAACTAATAGTGTATGCACCGCTATAAGTAGACGTAGCGTTCACAGTCAACACTACACTACCGCGATTGCAATCAGCGTTCGTTGCTGTGTAATGAACCGTACCAGTAAAGCTACCGTCACTATTCTGTGTTAGGTTTTCGACTTCTACTGTAGTGCCATTTACATTGGCGCTATTCACATGAACGCCCGTAACGGAGTCTTTGCCACTACCAGTGGTCTTTGGCGTAATGACAACGGTGAAGGTAAGTTCATCGCCAGCAGCCACGTCTTTTGTCCTATTGCTCGTCGCCGTAACAGTCATATCGGGCGACTGGGCCTTAATGGTGAAATCAGCACTTAGTGTTTGAGTACTACCACGGGACCAACCGAACGCAGCAACATAGCCAGCAGATTTTGCAGCAGCCATAACCTTTGCGATACTTGGGTATCCACTAATGTTGCCCCAGCTGGTTGCATCAACAGCATAAATATCGCCATTACCAGAAGCACCAAGACCAGTAACTATGTGATTGGAATCAGGCTTAACAAAGAAGACAATATAACCAGGCTTATTCCATGTGGTGTAGTCATTAACAGTAACCGTGCCAGACACCTTACTAAAGGCAATGTTAGAAACATCACTGGAGTCATGCCATGCAAAGTAAGCAACGTCTGCATTCTCAATAGTGGGGTTGACTACTGCTTTGTAGCCCGATGTAGAAGAGGCCTTAGTAACCTCAATTTCCTTCTTGGCAACTTCGGTACCGTACGTTGCAATAACGTCAACAGTACCCTCAGCCACAGCGGTCACAACGCCGTTAGCATCGACGGTGGCAATGCTCGAGTCAGATGTGCTCCATGTCACAGAGCCCGAAAAATCGTTGGCAGTATAAACAGCAAACTTACCAACCTCAAGCGTATCGTTGCCAGAAACACTCCAGTCGCCATCTATAGCTACAGGAGCAATAGCACCCTCATCGTCCTGAGTATCAATATCGTTGTCATTCAGATTGGCAACCTCAATATTAGTAGCAGGAGCAGCTTCCTTAGCATCTTCCTGTTTCTCGGTCTCCAGCGTAATCTTGGGAGCCTTGGCAAGGTCCGCTGCAGCGATGATGTAAACGCCGTTTGCATTGGCTGTCAGCTCAGTCGCGGTGCCGTTAATGGTTACAACAACCTTGTTCAGGTTGTATCCGTTATCCGGCGTAGCACTAAATGTAAAGTCAGAGCTGGTCGAAACCGTCAGAGACGTGGCTGGCAGCTGTACAGTCTGTGCATTGCCATAAGTGATATAAGCGTTGTTGAGCTCGAGGGAGATAGTTGCCTCAGCAACAGAAGCATCGGTAGCAGCATCCTGCGCAGGCTGGGAGCTTTCCTGCGTATTGGCAGAGTTGTCTTGAGAGTTGGACTGATCTGTAGACTGCGTGTCGTCAGTCGTACCCTCTGTAGTAGTTGTTTCATTTTGCTCAACCGAGCCAGACTGATCAGATTGCTGCTCTTCGACAGCAATCAGCCCCACTTCTTGCAGCTCTTCTGCAATAGCGGTGGTAGGCACACTCGAAAGCACCATAGATGCCGTGACCACTACGGTCATAGCCTTAATACCAAAGACCTTTATTCGATGCGTAATCAAGCCGTCAGTCTTATACATATATCTCACCCCAGCCAATCCCCGCGCTCCCACACGGTTACAGCCAATAGTTCTATGAACACTGTTTAGAAAAACAGCGCGAATCGATAGCATGATTCAGATTCAATTTACCCCATTTAGCAGGAAAAGAGTAGATGTTGTTATGTTTTTAACTGCATAAAATCAACGCGGTTTTAGCTGCCTGTACACCTTATTTACCCCCACACGCCGCTATACTCGAAAAAATGGTCGGTATCGTGAGACATAGGGTGAAAATTCCCAGGGTCGTAGCATACGCGACCCTGCTTTTTGCTGCACTTTTACCGCTTTCTGCCTGTGGCGGAACCAACGAAGATGCAACGGGTGCCAGCTTCTCAGCACCTGAGCACATCACGCAAGCCACCTTTAATCAATCCTCTGCACAAACCGGGAATGACGCTGCAATTGATACTTCTTCGGTTTCGGAAGGTTACGTGGGCGCCGCGGCTACCAATAGCCAGAAGCTCAAGTTCTTAGTAACCAGCGGAGATGCCACTTATAGCTATGATTTGCCTGGTGACGGAACCCCTATTATTTGTTCTCTCACCTTTGGTGATGGCACCTATCAGTTCCGCGTGATGCAAAACACCTCAGGAGATAACTATATTGAACTACTGAGCACAACAGCAGAAGTAACGCTCAACAGTGAGTTTGTGCCCTACGTAATACCTAATACCATCTGCGACTTTAGCGAGGATAGTGCCTGTGTAACTAAAGCGCGCGAACTCACTTCTTCTGCCACTAACGAAGGCGAAGCACTAGAAAACGTCTGCCAGTGGATTGTGGACAATATTTCCTACGACAGCGAAAAAGCATCTCAACTTAAGCAATCAACAGGCTATGTGCCAAACCCCGATAGCACACTTGAAGAGGGAAAAGGCATCTGTTTTGACTACGCCAGCTTAGGCGCCGCCATGCTGCGATCGCTTGGTATTCCCACCAAAATTGTGTGCGGATACGTCTCTCCCGATCAAATCTACCACGCATGGATCATGGTTTATATCGATGGAACATGGACCTCGGCGCAATTTAATGTGCAAAGTAAAACGTGGTCGCGCGTTGATTTGACGTTTGCCGCTAGCGGTGACAGCGAAAATGTTGGCGATGGAAAGGAATATACTGACCGATATGTATACTGAGTCTCTACGAATGGCTCATATGAGAGCAGGAGAGTAAATGGCGGAGAAATTACTGGAAAGCAGCGCTATTAGCGCCTTTTGCGACAGCGTCGCCACCATGCTTTCGGCGGGTATCCAAACCGACGAAGCAGTTCATATGCTCTCTGAAAAACGCGAGCAATCTCATTTTAAGACCGTGTGCGATGGCGTATACACCAAGCTTATTGCAGGTGCAGGACTTGCCGATGCCATGGAAAGCACAGAGGCTTTTCCGCCGTATGCCACCGAGATGGTGCGTATTGGCGAGTCTTCTGGCCGCATTGAGCGTGTACTGCGGAGCCTTGGGCGCTACTACGACAGTGAGGGCCGCATCTTTGCACGTCTGCGTAACGCTGTAGGTTATCCAGCAGCACTGTTGTGCATTATGAGCTGCATTTTAGCGTTTACCGTGGTGGTTATTCTGCCGGTATTTACCGATGCCTACGACAATATGTCTGGCTCACTCACTGCGGGCTCATTCTCTATGATTGGCGCCTCGGCAATTATTGGCTGGATTGCGTTGGTTATCGTGCTTATTGCAGCGATTGCCGCTCTTGTGGTTGCAGCACTTACCCACACCGAGAGTGGACGCATGCGAGTAACTAAGATGTTTGAACGTCTGCCTTTAACCCGCCGTGCTATGTATCAACTTGCTATTTCGCGCTTTACCAGCGCACTTTCTGCCTTTGTAGCATCTGGCGTGCCTGATAGCACCGCTATGGAGCGCGCAGCAGCCACCGTTGATCACAACGAGCTTGCAGCCAAGCTCGCGCAGGCGCAGAAAGCTATGCTTGACGTAAATAACCCCCGCAGTATGGCACAGGCAATCGCTGAGAACGATATTTTTGAGCCAGTCTATGGTCGCATGCTTACCGTGGGCATTCACTCTGGTTCTACTGACGAGGTACTTAGCCGTCTGTCCGATATCTTTTTTAACGATGCAACTTCACAGCTTGATGGCGTAGTTGATAGTGTTGAGCCTGCGCTTGCCGCATTTTTGACCGTTGCTGTGGGCGCCACGCTTATTGCCGTTATGCTGCCACTTATTGGCATCATGGGCTCCATCGCTTAGCTACAGAAAGATTAGTTCATGTTTCACGAGATAACCGACCAGGAGTTAAGGCAACGCAAAAAGCGGCGCATTGTCGCAGGTATTTGCGTTGCACTCCTTGTGCTTGCCGTATGTGGTATTGGGTTTATTGTGCGCCAAAATGCGCGTGAGCAAGGTGCTGCAGCACTACGCGAATCTATCCTCGCCTCAGCAAAGCAGTGCTGTGCTATTGAGGGCAGCTACCCGCGCTCGCTTGAGCATCTAGAAGAGGACTATGGCCTCACCATTAACCACAACGACTATGTGGTGAGCTATGAGTACTTTGCTGGCAATGTCATGCCCAGTGTGGTGGTGACACCCCGATGAGCAGCTATAACGAATCACATGGAAAAGAGCGCATTGACGCACTATCCAAGCTCTCCAGCGTCTCCACTGCTGCAGAAACCGAAAAGCGTGGACGCAAACTCTTTCCTATTCTTCTGCTGGCCGTTTTCTTTGTAACGCTGCTACTTGCGCTGGTTGCCGGCGTAGGCGTATACCAGCATGTCTCTAACACGCAGGCAGCCAATGTTGCCCGTCGCGAAGGCCTTGACCTTATTGCCAATATCGTACGCGCAAACGACTCCAAAGGATCTATTGCCGCAGGTGAGGGACCAGAAGGACGTTCGCTCGTTATTGTAGAGAGCCTTGACTCGGGTACCTACGAAACGCGCCTATATCTCTATGAGGGCAAAATTGTGCAGGAATACAGCATGCAAGGTACGGAGTACACCCCTGGCAAAGCTAGCACCGTAACTGAGTCTCAGACATTTACCTTTAACTATACCGACGGAATTCTCTCCATTACCACCGACCAGGGAACCTGCGAGGTTGCCCTGCGTTATCTGCAGGGAGGCGAATAACATGGCACCTACCTCCCCTACCAACGACACAAAGCGCATGCGCTCTACCACGGCGTTTATCGTGGAAACCCTAGCTCTCCTTGCTGTACTTGTTATCTCAATGGCTGTGTTTACGCAGCTCTTCTCTCGTGCAGCCAGCACCGCTAATGAATCTGCTCGCCTGTGCCAGGCTGTAAACGTGGCAGAAGATGCTGCCGAGGAGTTCTCTGCTAACCCTACCGCTGTAGCAGCTGGTAAGAAGGTTGGTAATGGCGTTACTGTTGACGGCAGCAATGGTTTTACAGTCTCATGCGATGTGGATACCGAAACCCGCGGCGCAGGTACGCTCTACCAGGCGCATATTGAGGTATCAGACCGAGAAGGCGTGGCCTACGAGCTTAATACCAGCCGATATGTTAGCGAGGTGGAGTAGATGGCAACCAAAAAAAACAATGGTTTGCGCATTGGCCCCATCAGCTTACTTACTCTGATTTCTGTACTGCTGCTGGCTGTGCTTGCTATGCTCTGCTTTACAACTTCCAACGCTGCACGCGCTATGTCAGCGCGCCAGGCCTCTGCAGCCACCAATTCATACCTGCTTGAGTCTTGCGCACAAGAGCTACTCGCTAGTATGGATGAGATTGCACACGATGGCACAAACGATGCTCAATCTGCTGTTAGCGCCATATCTTCCCAGCTTAGCGAGCTGAAAGAGAACGCGCTTGACAACGATTCCACAGAAGAGCTCAGCATTGATGCGAAAGCGACAGGCACGAGCGTTACATTCTCGGTTAGCGCACAAGGTGGCCAGCGCATTGATGTATGCATAACCTATCATGATGACCTTACGTACAGCATTGATCAGTGGAAAATAACGACCACCCAGGATGACGAAGATACCGAAACCCTGTGGCCTGGCAGCACTACAACCGATACCACTAACAAGGAGTAACTATGCAGCTCAACGATTTGCTTAAGCAGATGATTGATGCCAAGGCCTCAGATGTCTTTATCATCGCAGGTCTGCCGCTTTCCTATCAAAAGAGCGGTATCCACGTGCGCACCGACAGTACACCTCTCATGCCTAAAGACACTGAAGAGTATGTGTCTGGCATCTATGAGATTGCCGGGCGTGACATGCAGATCTTCCGTAACAACAATAATCACGACGATGACTTTAGCTTTGCCGTGCCTGGCATTGGTCGCTTCCGCGCAAATATCTTCCGCCAGCGTGGTTCTTTTGGGGCTGTTGTGCGCGTCATTCCCTTTGGTTTACCTAATGCTGAAGAGATGCATATTCCTGAGCAAGTTTTACGTCTAGGCGACTTTAAGCGCGGCATGGTACTGGTAACCGGCCCTGCAGGAAGCGGTAAGTCAACCACCCTGGCCTGCATCCTTGATCACATGAATCAGACGCGCAATGATCACATCATCACAATGGAAGATCCTATTGAATATGTGCACCGTCACGGTAAGTGCATCATTACTCAGCGCGAGATTCCTACGGATGTAGCAACATACTCCGAGGCTCTGCGCTCCGCTATGCGTGAGAGCCCGAACGTTATTTTGCTGGGCGAGATGCGTGACCCCGACACTATTAGTACTGCTGTTTCTGCAGCTGAGATGGCACAGCTTGTGCTCTCTACCCTGCACACTACCAGCGCTTCTGATACGGTTGAGCGCATTTTGGATGCCTTCCCACCCAACCAGCAGCGTCAGATTCGTATCCAGCTCTCCATGGTGCTGCAAGCAACGGTGGCGCAGCGCTTGGTACCCACTATTGATGGCAGTACGGTGCCCGTCTTTGAGATCATGGTGATGAACACCGCTATCCGTAATCTGATTCGCGAAGAGAAGTCTTACCAGATTGACTCTGTAATTGCTGCTGGCGGTGCTCAGGGTATGCAAACCATGGACCAGGCGCTCTTTAACGTGGTTAAGGATGGTATTGTTGCTAAGGATGTTGCTTTACAGCATGCTAACCATCAGGAAGCACTTGCGCGTCGCTTTGCGGCAGAAGGCATGTAGGTAAAAGAAGCCTTTAGTTTTATAAGGAAAGACCCCAGATTTTTCTCCTTCATTGGTCCTCACCCTTTGGGCTGCGGAATCGTTCAGGAGAATAATCTGGGGTCTTCTTCTTTTGCAAGGATGCTACCTTAACTAAGAAGGTCTCAGATTTTCCCCTTCGTTGTCCTCGACACTACACGTCTATGGAATCGCTTAGGAAAATAATCTGAGACCTTCTATTTTTAGGCCATGACCTCGCTAAAAATTACTCTTCGGAAGTATCCTCAGTTTCCTCAGACACAACCTCGATAGCCTCTGTAGCAGCACCTTCTGGCATATCCTCAGTATTGACGTCCGCCTCAGCCTCGTCGTCCGCACCAGCGCTTTCCATACGAGCAACAGCACATACGCGGTCACCTTCAGCCACAGACATCATCTTGACGCCCTGAGTTGCGCGACCCGTTTGAGAGATTTCCTCGGTCTTTACGCGAATAACCGTTGCACCTTCAGTGATGATAAACAGCTCGTGCTGCGGACCAACTGTCTTCATAGCAGCAAGGTTACCCTTACGCTCTGTCATCTGAATGGTGAAGACACCCTGACCACCGCGATGCTGCTCAGGATAATCGGCAACAGGAGTGCGCTTACCATAGCCACGCTCGGTAATTACTACCAGATCACCTTCGCCACAGCTGACCTCCATGCCAAGAACAGTGGTGTCGCCCTTCATGGTGATACCACGAACGCCGCTGGTATCGCGGCCTGTAGCACGTATCTGCTCCTCGCCAAAGACAATGGCCTTGCCCGCCGTGGTAGCCATAATGACCTTGTCACCCTCGCGCACGCGGCACACGTTAAGCAGGCTATCGCCATCCTTAAGGCTAATAGCAATGATGCCGTCACGGCGGCTGCGGTCATACGCACTCATGACCGTCTTCTTAACCATGCCCGCCTTGGTAGCAAAGAGCAAATATTCATCGGCAGGGAACTCGCGACAGCTAATGACGCTTGCAATCTTCTCGCCATCCTCAAAAGGCAGCAGATTCACAATTGCGGTACCGCGCGCCTGACGCGTACCAACGGGCAGCTCGTGTACCTTTAAGCGATACACCTTGCCGCGGTTAGTAAAGAAGAGCACGTACTCATGAGTGCTCGCAATGAACATCTCATCAATAACGTCGTCTTCCTTGAGGTTTGCACCTGTCACGCCCTTACCACCACGCTTCTGAGCACGGTAAGCAGCTACCGGAATACGCTTCACATAACCCGTGTGCGTGATGGTAACAACCATCTCCTCGTCGGCAATAAGATCTTCGACGTTCAGCGTCTTCTCAGCTGCGCGAATCTCAGTACGGCGCTTGTCACCATATTTACGGGCAATCTCGCGCATCTCTTCTTTAATAACGCCAAGGATTTTCTCCTCGTGCGCCAGCAAATCCTCGTAGTAAGCGATAGCACGGCGCAGACCGTCAAGTTCTTCCTGGATCTTATCGCGCTCCAAGCCCGTCAGACGGCGCAGCTTCATCTCGAGAATGGCTGTGGTCTGCTCGGGTGTAAAACCAAAGCGCTCAATCAAACGGCTACTTGCCTCAGCGTCGGTACGTGAGGAACGAATGATCGAGATAACCTCGTCAATATGGTCGAGAGCCATGAGATAGCCCTCAAGAATATGAGCACGTGCCTGAGCTTTCTTGAGGTCAAAGCGTGTGCGGCGAGTAACTACATCGATCTGATGATCAATGTAGTGCTGTAGCATCTCGGTCAGCGAGAGGCACTTAGGCACACCATTTACCAGCGCCAGGTTATTAGCACCAAAGGTGGTCTGCAGGCTTGTGTACTTAAAGAGGTTATTGAGCACTACCTCGGGAATTACATTCTTCTTAAGCTCGATAACCAGACGCAGACCCTTCTGGTTAGACTCATCACGCATGTCGGAAATACCCTCAATGCGCTTCTCATTTACCAGCTGGGCAATCTTTTCTTGTAGCGTTCCCTTATTAACCATGTAGGGAATCTCAGTAAAGACCAGGCGGTCGCGTCCAGTCTTTGTGGACTCTACATGTGACTTTGCACGCACCGTAATGGAACCGCGGCCTGTCTCATAAGACTGACGAATACCCTCGGTACCCATAATGATGCCGCCCGTTGGGAAGTCAGGACCAGGCATAATCTGCATGAGCTCAGCCACGGTAGCATCAGGATTATCAATGAGGTAGCAGGTAGCCTCAATAGCCTCAGTAAGGTTATGAGGAGCAATATTGGTTGCCATACCAACGGCGATGCCCTGACTGCCGTTAACCAGCAGATTAGGGAAACGTGCAGGTAGAACCTGCGGCTCAGCCAGTGACTCGTCGTAGTTGGGCTGCCAGTCTACCGTATCTTTTTGCAAGTCGCGTAAGAGCTCCATGGCAGGTTTTGCCAGACGGCTCTCGGTATAACGCATAGCTGCTGCACCATCGCCGTCGATGTTGCCAAAGTTGCCGTGGCCATCAATGAGTGGCGTACGCATGGAAAACCACTGCGCCAAGCGAACCATAGTCTCATAGACTGCAGAGTCGCCGTGCGGGTGGTATTTACCAATAACTTCACCAACGGTCCAAGCACTCTTCTTGTGCGGGCGGTTGGGGTAAATACCACTCTCATTCATTGCGTACAGAATGCGGCGATGTACTGGTTTCAAGCCGTCACGAACATCAGGCAGAGCGCGAGCCGTAATAACCGACATCGAGTACTCAATGAAGGATTGCTTCATTTCCTGGCCAAACTCCGAAATTTGGAGCTGGCCACCGTTAATGTCCTCACCAGCGGCTTCACCACGGTCTACCGTGCCAAAACTCTCCTCGAGTTCACCATCGTCCTCAGTATCATCTTCATCAGACTCAGCATCGGGGTTATAGGTATCGCCCTCAGCATCTTCACCCTGCTCAGCACGAGCAAGGAGGCGCTTTAGATCATCAGGCATACCCTCACTTGGAGTCTGCTCGTTATTGTTGTTATCTTCTGCCACGTTTACTCCTTACGCGTCCAGGAAGCGGGCGTCGTGGGCATGCTTCTCAATGTACTCGCGGCGGTAGCTCACCTCAGAACCCATCAGCTCACGCACTGCGCGGTCGGCTACCATGGCGTCCTCGATAGTCACACGCTGCAAAATGCGTGTTTTAGGATCCATAGTGGTAGAGGCCAGCTGTTTGGGGTCCATCTCACCCAAGCCCTTGTAGCGCTGTACGGTGTAGCCGCGGCGCTTCTTAGTCACCTTGCCGTCTGCAGCCTTATCCTCATCGTTGTCATCGGGGTTAAGTCCCAGACTTGCGATGGTATCGCGCAGAATTTCTTCTTCAGGCTGACGGCCATTAGGGTAGACATAGTGAATCTTATTGCGCACCTTGACGCCAAAAATCGGCGGGCATGCCACATACACATAGCCAGCATCGATGAGCGGGCGCATGTACTTATAGAAGAACGTGAGTAGCAGAATACGGATATGCGCACCGTCAACGTCTGCATCCGTCATGATAATAATCTTGTGATAACGGGCCTTAGAGAGATCAAAATCCCCGCCGTCACCTGCAGAAGTTGTAACACCGCAACCAATTGCCGTGATAAGCGCCTGAATGGTATCGCTCGAGAAGGCACGGTGATCACCCACGCGCTCCACGTTCAAAATCTTGCCGCGCAGAGGCAGAATTGCCTGAATGTCTCGGCGGCGGCCATCCTTAGCAGAGCCACCTGCCGAGTCTCCCTCTACAATAAAGAGCTCTGTGAGCTCAGCATTACGCTCAGAGCAGTCGGCAAGCTTACCGGGTAGCGAGGCTGTCTCGAGCAAGCTCTTACGGCGTGTAGCTTCACGAGCTTTACGTGCAGCATTACGAGCCTTGCAAGCCTGCTGAGCTTTCTTAATAATCTCGCGTGCTTGTTTAGGGTGCTCTTCTAGGTAGTCGCTTAAGCCCTCAGAGAAAATCTTTTGCACCAGGGTTCGCATAAAGGAATTACCGAGTTTAGCCTTGGTTTGACCCTCAAACTGCGGGTCGGTCAGCTTAACAGAAATAACCGCAGAGAGGCCCTCACGCACATCATCACCCGTGAGGTTAGCCTCTTTTTCTTTAAGAAGTCCCTGCTTACGAGCATAATCATTAATTACACGAGTAAGGGCCGTGCGAAAACCTTCCAGGTGCATACCGCCCTCAGGTGTGTAAATGTCATTTGCAAAGCTCATGACATTCTCGCCATAGGCAGTATTCCACTGCATAGCAATCTCAACTTCGCCCATCTTATCGGCAGGAGTACCTTCTTCCGAAGTACCTGCGATGTAGATAGGCTCCTTAAGATCCTCGGGGACATCTTTGCCGTCGTTTAAGAACTTAACAAAGTCAACAATGCCGCCCTCATAGCAGTACTCCACCACATTGGGTTCAGCGTCGCGCTCGTCGGTCAAAACAATCTTGAGATTCTTATTCAAGAAAGCTGTTTCCTGCAAGCGCGTACTCAACGTGTCAAAGTTATAGACCGTAGTCTCAAAGATTTCCTCGTCAGGCCAGAAAGTAACCGTGGTACCCGTAGTCTCCGAGGTGCCCACCACACGCATTTTTTCAGTCGTGTTGCCGCGCGAGAACTGCATCTCATAAATCTTGCCATCACGGCTAACTTGCACAACAACCTTACTGGACAGAGCATTTACAACAGAAACACCCACGCCGTGCAGGCCGCCAGACATTTTGTACGCCGAGTTATCAAACTTACCGCCGGCGTGCAGGATAGTCATAACAACTTCGAGTGTTGGAATCTTTTTAACAGGGTGCTCGTCTACAGGAATACCGCGGCCATTATCAACAACCGTGATAGAGTTGTCAGGGTGTACCGTTACTAAAATCTCGGTACAAAAACCTGCCATTGCCTCGTCAACAGCGTTGTCGACAATCTCCCATACCAAGTGATGTAGGCCAGCAGCGCTCGTAGAGCCAATATACATGCCCGGGCGCTTACGGACAGCTTCGAGACCCTCAAGGATCTTAATTTCGTTGCCGTCGTATCCTTGTTCTTCTGCCACGCGCATCTTCCTCTCAGAAAAGATTTGCATACAATCTTTCATAGTTTACCTGAAAAACCGACACTCTTTGAGATGAACGAATGGCTCTACAAGGCCACCAGATGCGCTATACGGCTATTTAAGGTTATCTTGGCTCTTCCGCCACGAGAGACTTGCTTCCATCGCGTTTTTAAGGGCCTGACGCAGACGCGTATCTTCAATTAAAGAGACTTCTTTTTCGATACGCGCGGTCTCTGCCGTGTTAAGAGGCTTATGTGGAATGTGCTTCTGCTTTTGCTTGTTTGCACACACAGCAGCAGATTTTGCCGAACTACCACCTTGTGCAGCACTGGTATAACCTTCGCGCGAGGTTTTAAATATCAATGCAGAAACCTCGACACCAGCAGCCGCCATGCGTGCGCGAATAATCTCACGCAAAAGCGTCATCTCCGTGGTCCAAGACGCGCCGTCCATATAAACTACCAGCTCATTAGTGGTGGGAACGTAGTGCAAGCCTGTTACATGCTGGCCCTCACGCGTACGAGCACACACCGTATTCCATGCTTGATATACCTCACGAGCACGGCACGCTGCTTCCATTTGTTCGCGACGAGCAGGAGATGCGTTATTAAAGATGCGTTGCTTTTCTTGAGTGAGGTAGTTTTCCAGAGGAGACGATGCGCTCAAGCGCTCAGAATCGTCACGCTTCTTCACCAATATGCACCACCTTTGCCGCATTAATTACTTGTGGCGAGAAATACCCCAAGTTAGTTGTAGTGATGACAGTTTGAATCTCACCCTGGATAAACTGCATGATGGATTCTCGACGGTTTTCGTCAAGCTCACTCATGACGTCATCTAGCAACAAAAGTGGAAAAGCCCCCAAAATGTCGTTAGTGACTTCTACCTCGGCGATCTTCCACGCAAGGACAAGACTTCGTTGCTGACCCTGACTTGCTAAGGTCCGTGCATCGCGCCCATTAATCGTAAAGACAATCTCATCGCGATGAGGGCCAACAAGTGTAATGCCTCGACGCTGTTCCTCTTCAGCACGTTCAGTCAATCGCGAACGAAATGTTTGAGTAATTACTTCGCGATCATCCAGAGAATCCTGATCAAGATCAAGGGACGAACAATACCTCACATCAGCCGTTTCAGTTGGAGCTACCCTCACATACACTTCAACAAAACGCTCGCGAATACGAGTAAGTAATGCTGCTCGGTGCGATAAAAGCGCTGTACCAGCGTTTATAAGTGCCTCATCCCATGTTTGAAGAAGAACATCAGAGCACATCGGATCTTTCAAAAGATTATTGCGCTGCTCGACTGTTCGCGCATATGCCGATACTAGGTTTGCATAGCGATCTGAGAGCTGCACACCAAACTCATCAAGGGCTGCGCGTCTCACCTGCGCCGACCGCTTAATCATATCGAGATGATCAGGGCAAAACAGTACACTCGGCATCACACCTCGCATACCTGCAGCAGTGGTTCGTTTACCGTTATGCATAAAGGCGCGACGCTTTTCTTCGCATACTATCGCGTGCTCTATACGGCGCCCATCACCCTCAAATGAGAGTTCCGCCATCCCGCGCGTACACCCCTCGCGCACCAGATTGGCCACAGTAGGACGGCGAAAGGATTGCCCCGCAGTAAGAAACTGCAGGGCTTCCACTAAATTGGTTTTTCCCACTGCATTGTGGCCAACAAGAATCGTTACCGCTGAGTCGAGCTCTAAATCAAACGATTCAAAGCTCCGCCAGTCACATACATGCAGGTGACGCGCCAGTATACTCATTAAACACGAACAGGCATAACGAGATAGACGTAGTTAATCTTGTCGTAGGACTTAAAAATGCCCGCCTCAGTAAACGACTTCAACTCGAGCGTAATTTCTTTCTCGTGTCCAAGCACGTTTAAGCAGCCAAAAATGTAATGGTAGTTAAAGGCCACTTTACCCGATGCGCCCTCTGCCTCAACATCCAACGTTTCACTTGCCTGATCCTGATCACCAGAGAAGGCGGAAAGTGTCATTGTTCCTGCTTCAACATCAATATCAAAAGAAACAGCGGAGTTAGCCTGAGCCACAACCGTTACGCGCTTTAATGCGGCGTTAAAAGCTACAACATCAATCTTTACCGAGGTGGTACAAGTATCAGGCAGTAGGCTCTTGTAGTTAGGGAAATTACCTTCAAGGCGGCGTGCCACATACGTGGTATTACCAGCCATAAAGACAACCTGATTATCGGTAGCGCCAACCATAATGTTGCCGTGGCCACCAGTAATGCCAAGAGCATCATTAAACGCATCAGACGGCACAATAAGCTCAAAGCTGCCTTCAAGCGATGATGTCTCTACCTGCGTATCACACACCGCCAGACGATACGCATCTGTTGCAACCAGGCGCACCATGTTGTTCTCAACGGTCATCTGCACACCTGTGAGCGTCTGACGGTTCTTATCGGTAGACGTGACGCGCCACACGCGAGAAACCATGTCAGAAAGCACATCGCTTGGCAGCTCCACTGAGCGCTCGAGTGCCAGGGTAGGAAACTCAGGGAAGTCACCAGCCGCAAGCGTATTCAGCCTAAAAGAGCTCTTCTCACAGCGAATAGACACCTGGCGCTCAACAACCTCAAAGCTCACCGGTGCATCAGGCAGCGTCTTTGTAATGTTAGAGAGCATCTTACAAGGAACAACCATCTCACCTGACTCATCTACGCGAGCAGCCACACGATGGCGAATAGAAATGGTGTAGTTGGAGGTCTGAAACTCAAGTACACCGTCTTCAGCCTTAATGAGAACACCAGAGAGGATAGGAAGTGTAGAAGCACTCGCTACACCTTTCATGACGGTGGTGAGGGCTTCTGCAAGAGACGACTGACTGACGGTGAAACGCATCTCTATTACCTTTCTCTTAAAGATATATATCTAATAATAGTAATAAGCCTGTGGATGATGTTTATAACTTACATTCTTGCAGGTAGAGTACGGTAAAACTTTTATTTTTCAAATGTTGAAAACCATGCAGTTTTTCAACAGAAGAATTTGTTCGTTTTATTCTCCACTCTCTAGGCTGCTTTTCCAACGGTTTTTCAGAGTCTTTCCAACTCTTTTTCAACATTGCTTACGATTTGAGCAAGATCTTATTTCTGAGCTGGGTAATCTCTTCTGCAAAGGTTGCATCCTGCTTTACCTTCGTCTCCACAAGTTTAATGCTGTAGATAACCGTGGAGTGGTCGCGGCCGAATGCCTCACCAATAGCTGTTTGGGTTTTCACCTCACACATGCTATTGCTGAGATAGACGGCAACGTGGCGCGCAAAAGCAATGTTCTTCTGGCGTTTACGGCCGATAAGATCCTCATGGTTGACGTTGTAGTAGTCCTCCACCACCGATTGTACGGTTCGGATAGAAATGACCTTGTGAGCCGTGTCAAAGTACTCCGCGGCAATACGGTCGATATCCTCAGCGGTGAGAGTTGAACCCTCTTCTTTACGTTCAAAGGAACTGCTGGCACATCGTTCACAGAAGCTCTCAAGCTCACGGATATTGTTACCCGAGATTTCTGCCATATGTTTGAGCTGATCGTCGGTAAGACGTCCATAGCTTAGCTGGAGTCCTGCCATGATGGAGAACTCGCCAGTAGCGTCTGATTGCTTATTAGGGTCGAGGTTGAGCTTGTAGTAGTTCTTTAAGATCTGATACTTCATCTCAAAGCTCGGTATCGAGACTAAACACAGCATACCTGAGCTAAACCTGCTGGTCAGACGTTCATCCATGCCAAGATCTTTGGGTGCACGGTCTGAGGCGATAACAACCTTTTTGTTATCGCGGATAAACTCATCCATCAGGCTAAAGAAGTACTCAATACTTGCCTGCTTACCAATGATGTTTTGAATGTCATCAATGATCAGCACGTCTGCGTCGTGGTACTCCCGAAGGATTGAGCGTCCTTCGTCTTTCTGCTTGCCAATCTCGTTAATAAAGTCGTCGATATACGTTTGACTGTTGGCATATTTAACGCGAATCCAGGGCTTTTGTTCAGCCAAGAAGTTCTTAATAGCAAAAAGCAGGTGAGTCTTACCCAGGCCTGATTTGCCATAGATAAAGAGCGTCGTGCACTGGCCGGGGACCTCTGCAAATGCCGTGAATCGCTGTGCGGACTGGTAGGCGTGCTTATTCTCGGGGCCATACACAAAGGTTTCGAAGGTGAACTTCGAGTTTATACTGACAGGTGCTGATGTAGCTGAGTTGTGCTCATGGGTAAGGTTTTCAGGTTTGGTTTCATGTGGAACATGTCCTACAGATTCTTCACCATGCTTAATGGATGACATCATCTGCTGAAACATCTCGGGTGTCATAGTGTTATTGACTTTGACACTTGTGGGATCGCGCTGCTCAGGTGCTGCAATAGGTGCGTTGGTAGGAGTCCAAGAGGGGTGGGACGGTTCAGTTGGTGGTGTGACTACTTGTGCAGGGGCCACAGGATTGCTTGCTGTGGGCACTGTAGCTGCAGTATTTGTCTGCATATCACCTGTGGATGCTTGAGGTACGGTTACTTTGAGCGTAATGGGCGCAAACGCAATTTCTTCTATATAGCGCTCAATAACCTCGCGCGATTTTACAAGGTAGGAGTAGGCAAATTTACTCGGGGCTTCCAGAGTGAGGGAGTCGTCATCAAGTGCTATAGCGCGAGATTGGCTCAGCATATTGATAAGACGAGCATCAAGGCCGTCACGCTGGCAAAACGTGATGACATCGTCAATAAGTATTGTTGCTTCGTTATCCATGTCTTATATCACCCACGATCCATCTGCTCTTGAACCCACGACCGCCCAATTTCGGTCAGAATGCGTTTTTGTCCCTGTTTAACCACAAAACCGTGCTGCTGTAGTGTTTCTAATTCGCGTGACCATGTGGAGACAGATGAGTCAAATGCTCTCTCTAGATCTGTAGGGCCACACGATGTGTGTTCTAACAGGTAGGTCAGAGCTTGCATTCCTCGCGCACTGATATAGAGATTTCCCTGGTTAGGCACTGTTTGGTAAGGGTTGGTTTGAGGTGCTTGCATTTGGGGTGTGGCTGTTGTGTATGCCGGTGGATAAGCCCCCCACGTTTGCTGAGTTTGCATTGAGGACTGCATAACTGGCATATAAGGTTGCCCAGGTGTTGCGTTCATACCACCCATAGGTTGCTGGTAGTAGCCTTGTTGTCCCCATGCTTGCTGAGGCATCTGCCACGCGTTTTGATAATACTGTGCCTGAGGTTGTGTTTGAGGGGCTGGGGGTACAGAAGCTGCGGAATTGTATGAGGTACCCATAACACCTGCTGTGTCCACTTGTGAGCTACGAACAGCGCCGCCTCGGGCAGCTACACGTTGGATTTCTAGCACACGCGCTGGATCAAGAGAAACAGTTACCACGGTTCCTTGGCCTAGGTTATCTTCGATAGAAACGGCTCCCCCGGCGTTTTCAAGATACTCTTGCACCATAGGAAAGCCCGCGCCTGTGCCCCTGATATAGCGCTTTTGATCGCGATCTGCAGAGGTTACTCCAAACTCAAAAGCACGTTCTTTGTCTTCGATACCAGGGCCCTGGTCGGCAAAGCGAATGGTATTTCCTCCATCAAGGATGGAGATGATGGGCTCAACAAAGTGAGCGTGGATAAAGTTTTCAACAATCTCGCGGATTACCATGAGCGAGATACGGCCACCTTGTTCTTTCATGCAACGGTAAACCGTATTGGTAACTTCTTCCAAATAGCTTCGAACGGGCGCGGGTGCAATAACAATCACACGTGGCGTGGAAAGCATGTCGTCATACACGGCTATGCGCGTGGCATATGCCGCTGTGCTTTCATCATCTAGTGATGTTGTTTCAGCGGTATCTACCTGCGGATTAATAGTGTTACCGGTGATATGTGAATTGTCGGGCACCGGGTCTCCAGAATCTACAAACGGATAAAAATCGTCTGACATCTTGTTCCTTTTTACGATGTTGGGGTTCAAGGATACCAGCCCCTTGCAAACTTTTGGCAAGTTTTCAACAAGTTTTCCCAGACGGTTGAAAATTGGTAAAAAGCTCTGAAAAGTTATCAACACTTTCAACCTGAGCTGTTGAAAACTCACTGCAAAGCAATGCAAAAACGTGAAAAGGAGTTGCAATTTGCAGGCAAGGTTCTCAATTCATGGAGAAACCAATGGTGAGTTGGGTAGTTTTATGCTTCTTTGATTGACATACGCGCGCGGTATTCCCTACAATCTCTAGGCTACGTGTCTAAAACGTGAACACACGAAATGCAGCAGGAGGATTTCTATCATGAAGCGTACGTATCAGCCTAATAAGCGTAAGCGTGCTAAGACCCATGGTTTTCGCGCTCGTATGGCAACCAAGGGTGGCCGCGCCGTTCTCGCTCGTCGCCGTGCTAAGGGCCGTAAGCGTCTGACCGTCAGTGACAAATAAACACATGCTTCTCGCATGAGGACGATAAAGTCTCGGCTTGATTTCGAGCATGTGTTCACTCAGGGGAAACGGTATAACCATCCTCTGGTAAGAATGGTTATATGTGGTTCCAGCAACGAAGGCGATCCTGGTCGGGTCGCCTTCGTTGCTGCAAAACGCCTTGGTTGTGCGGTTCTTCGCAACCGTTCTAAGCGTGTTCTGCGCGTGGCTGCACAGTCATGTGGGCTGCCTGTGGCGGCGCATGACATCATTCTGTTTGCAACACCTAAGACCCGCACTTCCTCACCTGAGGATATGGCTGCGGCACTTCACTCCTTGTGCGTACGGGCTGGCATTGATGGCTAGTGTACCTATGCAAACATCGTATGGCCGGTGTATTGCTGTTGGCTTAGTGCATGGGTATCAGCGCTACATCTCTCCGCTTCTCCCAGATTCATGTATATACATACCTACCTGCTCACAGTATGCTATCGAGGCTATTGAGAGATACGGTGTCTTGAAAGGCTGTTGGCTGGGGCTCAGGCGCATTCTTCGATGCAATCCCCTGCACGACGGTGGTTATGATCCCGTGCCTTAGGGCGCGATTTGTATCGGAGGATTAGTTCATGTGGGATTGGATCGTTAACATTCTCTTCCAGGTCCTAAAGCTCATTCAGAGCTTTGCAGTTGACTGGGGTTTGTCGATCATTATTTTGGTCGTAATTATTCGACTGCTTCTTACGCCGCTGATGGTTAAGTCGAGCAAATCTACGGCTCGTATGCAGGTTCTGACACCTAAGATGCAGGAGATTCAGGAGCGCTACGCCGATGATCCTCAGCGCCAGTCTGAGGAACTGCAGAAGTTTTATGCCGAGAATAAATTCAGCCCGATGGGTGGCTGCCTACCTCTGCTAATTCAGATGCCTATTCTTTGTGCGCTCTTTACGCTGCTGCGTAATCTGGGTGACTACTTTGATGGCGAGAGCTTCTCGTTCTTCAATATCCTTCCTAACCTTCAAAGCACGCCTGCAGGTACTTTTGCAGAGGGTTTGGCTGTTTCTGCCCCGTATCTTATTTCCCTGCTGTTGTTTGCTGTTCTGACGCTCATTCCGCAGCTTTATATGTCGCGTAATCAGACTGGCGCTCAGGCTGAGACCATGAAGATGACTGCACTGATTATGACGGTATTCATGCTGTTTATTGGTTGGTCGCTACCTGCTGGTGTTTTGCTCTATTACGATGTTTCTTCTGCTTGGCAGGTCGTTCAGCAGATCTTTGTAACCCAGAAGGTTATTGATAAGGCTAAGGCTGAAGAAGAGGAGCGTATGGCAAATGCTCCGATTGAGGTTAACGTTGTTCGTCGTGAGCAAAAGCCTCGTCCCCACAAGAAGAAATAATTAGGTACCAAACAAAATGGAGAGTACCATGTCTGAAGAACTTGAAGAGACAACCGAGGAATATGTAGGTGAGTATCCTGAGCTGACAGCCCATTACAAGGCTGGAGAGAAGCTTACGGATGAAGAGCTGGATACCATCGCTGATGTTTCTATCTCTATTCTACGTAACCTGCTTAGCTTCTTTGATGCTGCAGATTCCCCTATCGATGAGTATGAGGGCGACGAGGGTGAGCTAATTCTTGATGTAACGGCTCCTGATCTTGCTGTTCTTATTGGTCGTCATGGCCGTACACTCGAGTCTCTGCAAACTATGTTCTCGCTTCTTGTAAGCCGTAAACTTGGTTTCCGTTACCCGGTATCTGTTGATGTTGAAGGCTATAAGAGTCGTCGTCATGACAAGGTAACGTCTATGGCTCACTCCGCAGCAGCACGTGCTGTTCGCCAGGGTTGTTCTGTGAACCTTCCTCCTATGAGTGCTTACGAGCGTCGTTTGGTTCATATCGCTCTTCGTGAGAATGATAAGGTTCAGACTCACTCTGAAGGTACGGATCCAGATCGCCATGTAGTTATTAGCGTTCGTTAGTTCCTATTTCATATTTGTGTAAAGAGGCACAGTAATGTGCCTCTTTTTTTGACTCAACTTCTTGTTACACTAAGTTCAGTCACTTTAAAGGGAGAATTTCATGGATCCTCGTCCTATTGTTTTAAAGCAATTAGATACTTCTAGTACTGAGTTTCTAGAGCTGTCAACAGAGTTGAAGACTCTGGTTTCTGATTTTGGTTTTGAACTCCAAGATAATGAGCTGCAAGTTTGTTTGGAACATTTGCTCTATGTGATGCAGGTTAATGAGTATATAAACCTTACTCGAATTACTGATGTTCACGAGGCCCTTGTCCTACATATTCTAGATTCACTATCTCTTCTGCCTTTTCTAAATTCAAATACTGGCTCCTTATTAGACATGGGTTCCGGAGCTGGTTTTCCAGGTATCCCTATAGCTGCTTGCAGTAATCTTTCTGTTACATTACTTGATTCTGTAGGTAAGAAAATTAAGGCAGATAATGCCATTATTAAACAGCTTGGACTTACAAATGTTCATGGTGTCCATGATCGCCTTGAGTCTTCTGCTGTAACTCTTTCCGGACAATTTGATTATGTTGTTGCCCGAGCCTTAGCTCCTTTACCTATGTTGATTGAGTATGCTGCTCCATTTTTGCGTCTTAATGGGTTACTTATACTATCAAAAGGTAATCCTTCTTCAGAAGAATTAGAGTCTGGGTCTAAAGCTTCTAATATCTGTGGTCTGAAGTTTGTTTCATCTGATGAATTTGATTTATCGAATGATTTAGGTCATCGCCATATTTTTGTATATAAGAAAATTTCGGAACCTAAAATTGATTTACCTCGTTCAATTGGAGAAGCTAAAAGAAATCCTCTTGCATGAATGTTTCACGTGAAACATAATGCATATGACAACATTGATGTTTCACGTGAAACATTGCGTCCACTCGAACATATACATTAAACGAACTAGGAGGGTGACGTGGGTTTTAGAGATGTAAAGCGCTCTAAAAGTGCCAAAGATACTCGTGTAATAGCGATCATTAATCAAAAAGGTGGCGTTGGTAAGTCCACTACTGCAGTAAATCTAGCAGCCGCTTTAGGTGAACAGAATAAAAAGGTTCTAATTGTAGATTTTGATCCTCAGGGCAATACAACTAGTGGCTTTGGTATTGATAAAGAAGAACTGGAAAGCTGTGTATATGACGCTCTTCTGCATGACGTACCCGCAGAAGAGATTATTCAGGATACAAATTGTAAGAAAGTATTCGTAATTCCAGCAACAATTCAGCTTGCAGGAGCTGAAATTGAGCTTGTTTCTGCAATGGCACGTGAAACTCGCTTAAAGGATTTACTTGCTCCAGTTATTGAAGAGTTTGATTTTGTCTTTATTGACTGTCCACCATCTCTGGGGCTATTGACAATTAATGCTTTAACAGCAGCGGACAGTGTATTAATTCCTATTCAGTGTGAGTATTACGCTCTTGAGGGTGTAACAAAGCTCCTTGAGTCTATGCGAATGGTTAAGAGTCGTATTAATAAAGAACTTGATACTTTTGGCGTATTAATGACAATGTATGACTCTCGTACTTCGCTATCGAACCAGGTTGTAGATGAAGTAAAGAACTTCTTTGGCGAAAAAGCTTTTAAAACCTGTATTCCCCGTTCTGTAAAAGTGTCAGAGGCACCATCGTTTGGTGAGCCGGTTATTACATATGCGCCAAATAATAAAGGAGCAAAGGCGTATAAGGAGTTGGCAAAGGAAGTGATTCGTCGTGCCTAGTCCTAAGAAGAAGCAAGGTCTTGGTCGTGGATTGAATGCCCTTATGGCTGAAGCCCAAACAGAGACTGGGAATACTGGTTCAGACACAAAAGTGTCTATTGAGAAGATTCACCCTAATCCAAATCAGCCGCGTATACACTTTAATGAGACCCTGCTTCAGGAATTAAGTGAGTCTATTAAAGAGAATGGTGTTCTTCAACCCCTTCTGGTACGTAAAAAGGGCACTGAATACGAGATTATTGCTGGTGAACGACGCTATCAGGCATCTAAATTGGCAGGACTAGAAGAGCTGCCAGTTATTGTTAAAGATGTTGACGACCAGAAGATGCTTGAGCTGGCATTAATTGAGAATCTTCAACGTTCGGATCTTAATCCTATTGAAGAAGCTCGTGGCTATAAGCAGCTGCTAAAAGAAAGTGGAATGACTCAAGAAGCCCTCTCGAAGGCTGTCTCAAAATCTCGCTCCGCGATTACCAATTCTCTGCGTCTACTTGACCTTCCTGAAGCAGTTCAGCAACTGTTGTTTGATGGCAAACTAACAGCAGGTCATGCTCGTGCTATTCTTGCAGTTCCTTTTGAGGACGCAAGAATTCGCTTGGCTGAGAAAGTAGTTAGTGATGGTTTGTCCGTTCGAGCGACTGAAAATCTCGCTCCATTATATTCAGTCGGAGAGACGACTAAAACTCCTCGACCTGCAACGCCACAGTCTTATAAAAAGGCAGCTCGAGTCCTTCGTCAAATGTTCAATACAAACGTCAAGGTGAAGTCTACTCGTGGCAAGAATAAAATTGAGATTGAGTTCAAGGACGAAGAAGAGCTTTCGCAGATTCTTTCACTTATGGTTCATGCGGAGGATGAATAATGAAGAAGCTTGGAATGCTGGTGGCTATAGCAGCTACAGTAACTGCAGGTGCCTTATTCGGTTATAAGGTTGCAACCGATGATGAGTTTAGAGGAAGGCTCACGCGAGGTGCTCAAGACGTTTACGATGCATCTAAGAAAAAAATGAATGTTGTTACCGAGGATGTAGCGTTAAAAACAGCTCAGGTGACTAAGAATCCCAAGGTAAACCAGGAATGGGTGTCTAACCAATGGGAGTCTATTGGGTATTAGATTAGGTACCTTACTATAGTACTCTAAATGAAACTAAAGCCCTAGAGCGTTATTGTCCTTAAAAATACCTCCCAGTTCTTAGAAATAAGAACTGGGAGGTATTTTGCTTAATTAAGAGCTTGAGTGAGCTTTTACTGGTTTTAGGTGGTGTAGGTACCGATGTACCACCTTGATAGGATTATTGAATCGGCGTTCACGTTAAGGTTAATAAAAGAGCGCCAAGAAGAAATTCTCAGCGCTCAAATGGTTTCACATGAAACGTATGTAGTTGGTTTAAGCTTTGGGAGTTATCGCACGACGTTGTTTTAGCTGACCACAAGCTGCATCAATGTCTCCCCCTCGGGAATTTCTGATGGTCGTCTCAACACCATGCATGGTTAGGCGGCGCTGCAACTCTTCTACCTTAGCAACGGGTGTAGGCTTCAGAGGGCTGTTATCAATGTTATTAAGCTGAATGAGATTGACGTGGCAGAGGGTGCCTTCACAGAACTCAACTAGAGCATTCATTTCGGGGCTGTTGTCGTTGACGCCGTCAATCATGGCGTATTCGTAGGTAGGACGGCGCCCTGTCTTTTCGGTATATGCCTGAATGGCTTCGTGTAAACGAATAAGGGTGAACTTCTTTACGCCAGGCATAAGTTGGTTGCGCGTGCTCTGAATCGCAGAGTGAAGTGAAATAGCAAGCGTGAACTGCTCGGGTAGTTCAGCAAACTTCTTAATACCAGGGATAACGCCGCAGGTAGAGACCGTAAGATGGCGTGCGCCAATATTGAGACCATTAGGATCGTTAAGTGTGCGAAGGGCGCTGACAACATTGTCGAAATTATTAAATGGCTCCCCCTGTCCCATAAATACAACACTCGTAACACGTTCACCAAAGTCGTGAGCTACGTGGAGTACCTGGTCGACAATCTCTTGCGCGGTGAGTGAACGAGTAAGACCGGCAAGACCTGTTGCACAGAAGGCACAGCCCATTGCGCATCCTGCCTGGGTTGAAACACAAACAGCAAGTTTATTGCGCGTGGGCATTCCAACAGTTTCTACGGACGTGCCATCGGAGAACTGTAAGAGATACTTGCGTGAACCATCACGAGAAACCTGTTTTACCAGCTCAGTGGGGGTGTTGAAGCAATATTCTTCAGTAAGACGTTCGCGGAGAGCTTTAGGGAGATTGGTCATCTCATCAAACGAACATACGTTCTTAATGGTAATCCACTCGTAGAGCTGCTTTGCCCTAAAAGCAGGCTGTCCACAATCGGCTACAACCTCACTCAGTTCTGCAAAGCTAAGGTCTCGAATATCACGTTTACGGACAATCTGTCCCATCATGCCCCTCTCGTTCGTACAGATAAACACAGTTGCCTATACAATAAGGTATCTTTTGGAAAATGGAGCCGGAGCATACGCGATGATGATGAAAGAACATCGCCTGAACTGGCGCTTTTGATGTAGATCGGGGGAACGCAATGGATGCGCCGGCAAAAGAGCTGTGCAAGGTTGCTGTTTTGGCAGGAGGCTCATCGTCTGAGCGAGACGTTTCCCTTCTATCGGGAGAGAATGCACGAAACGCGCTGGTAGAAGCAGGTTTTGGTGAAGTAAATATACTCGATCCTGCCAACAAAAGCTTTATCCAGGATATCCAGGCCTACGATGTTGCATTCATTGCGCTGCACGGCGTTGGTGGTGAGGATGGTCAGATTCAGCATGTACTGGATTATCTGGGTATTCCCTACACAGGCTCCGATTCGTTTTCGAGCGCGTGTGGCATGGACAAGGATGTGTCTAAACTCATATTTGCCCAGGCTGGGATACCCCTTGCAAAAGGCGTGACGTTGTACCGCGACCGTCCGTACGATATTGAAACAGTTGTGCAAGAAGTAGGACAACAAAGCTTTGTAAAGCCTGCAGACAATGGTTCAAGCTATGGAATCTCACTGGTAAAAGATCCAGTTGAGCTTCCTGCTGCTATTGAAGAGGCGTTTAAGTATGCTAACAAAATTTTGGTTGAACAGCGCTTGGTGGGCACTGAGATAACAGTAGGTGTTGTTGGGGATGATGCTCATCTTTTGGCCTTGCCTATTGTGGAAATCTGCTGCCCCGAGCAAAGTGATTTTTATGACCTGAGCATTAAGTATGTCGACCCCACAGATATCCATCGTATTCCAGCGCGTATATCAGAAGCAGATTACGCTGTGGCGCAAGAACTGGCTTGTCAGGCGCATCGAGCGCTTGGCTGCTTAGGGTTCTCGCGCAGCGACTTTATAGTGACCGCGGAAGGCCCCGTTATCCTGGAGACCAACACAATACCTGGTATGACCAGTGCATCATTGTTTCCTGATGAGCTGTGCCATGCCGGAATATCTTTTGCGGATGTTTGTGAAAACCTGATAGAAATGGCTTTTGACCGCGCTCAGCGAAACTAAAGGGAGAACAACACCTATATGCAGATGAATGAGGCAGTGATGCCGGGTACTCCGGCATCTGTGACTGAGGCGTACGCTACTTTAGCTGAGCGCGCAAAAACAAGGACATTCGGGCTTATTGAAGAAGATGTAATTGTTCTTGATACCGAGACCACAGGGCTTTCGTTTAAGGACAGTAAGCTGATCGAGATTTCGGCAGCACGTTTGCGCGGCCGAGAGATTGTGGACCGGTTTGATACATTTGTTCATCCTGGTATGCCTATTCCGCCTGAGATTACCAAGCTTACAAGCATTACGGACAAAGATGTTTCTGCAGCTCCAGGGCCCGAAGAGGCAGTTGCTGCCCTCACGGAGTTTGTAGGCGGCTGCCCTGTTATTGCACACAATGCTACGTTTGATCGGACGTTTATTGAGTCTGTTAAAGGTGGAGTGCGAGTTAGTGATATCTGGATTGACTCACTTGCACTGTCTCGCGTAGCACTCCCACGGTTGACCTCCCATAAGTTGTCATTTTTGGCCGATTTGTTTCACTGTGATTCTGTGTCACATCGAGCGTGCGATGACGTAGATGCTTTGTGTGGCGTGTGGCGCATCCTGCTTGTTGCTTTAAGTGATTTGCCGCGCGGTTTATGTCGGCGTTTTGCTGATATGCATCCAGAGATTCCTTGGTCGTACCGGCCAATTTTCTCTTTTCTTGCAGGTGAACAGCCTGATGTGGTCTTCTCGCTTTCGGCCGCTCGTGCGGATGTACTTTCTCGTGATGATACCTATGAGCATGTTGATGCCGATGAGCTTCCGGTTTTGCACATGCCTTCACAGGATGAGCTGGAGACGGAGTTTTTGCGCGGCGGTAAGGTTGCAAATATGTATACCGACTTTGAGCCGCGTGCAGAACAGGTTGAGATGTCTTGCGAGGTTCGAGAGGCCTTTGCGAGTCGTACTCACCGTGTGATAGAGGCTGGAACAGGGGTTGGTAAATCGATTGCTTACCTGCTGCCAGCGGCAGAGGCGGCACGCCGCAATAAGGTGACTGTTGGTATTGCAACTAAGTCTAATAACCTTGCTGACCAGCTCATTTATCATGAGCTTCCCAAGCTTTCTGAGCAGTATGACGGCGCACTAAGTTTCTGTGCGCTTAAAGGCTACGATCATTATCCGTGTCTGCGTAAGCTTGAGCGCATGAGCCGTGGCTCACAGGAGATTTCTACCACAAAAGACCCCGCAGACACCCTCACGGCCATTGCTGTTATTTATGCCTTTGTGTGCCAGTCTCCTACAGGAGATTTAGATGGGTTAGGAATTCGCTGGAAGAGCGTGCGCCGGGCCGATTTGACCACAGGTTCACGTGAGTGCGCTCGCCGCCTTTGTCCGTTTTATCCTGATAAATGCCTGGTACATGGTGCGCGCCGCCGCGCTGCGCGCGCAGATATTGTGGTAACCAATCATTCGCTTCTCTTTCGCAATGTGGCAGCAGAAGGCAAGATTCTGCCTCCTATCAGGCATTGGATTGTGGATGAGGCCCACTCAATGGAACAGGAGGCGCGCCGTCAGTGGGCACGTACGGTTTCTGCTGATGACGTACGTGCAACCTTTGAGCGCCTAGGTAATGAGCGCACTGGCGCATTGGGCCACCTGACGCTCGAGCTTGCATCCTCAGATGCAGCCACGCTCTATATGGGGCTTGGAGCCAAAGCCGTGGCTTCTACTAAGCGCGCGTCACTTGCTATGGCAGAGCTTTTTGAGGCGGTGCGCGAACTCTCAAAAGAGCAAAAGGGCAGCTCATACGACTCAGTAAATCTGTGGATTGGACCAGATTTGCGTGCTTCTGCTGCATGGGGCGAGTTCGTAGGTCCTGCTCATACCGCGCTTAATGCGCTGGATGAGGCTTCAAAAAACCTTGCTTCGTTTGCAGAGACGGTTTCGAAAGAAGCGCCCGACAAAGCGGTTGATGTTGCAGACGGCGCACGCCGCGTAAAAGAGATACTCGAAAACTTACGCTTGATGGTGGAAGGAACTGACGAGCGTTATGTGTACTCGCTGCAGGTAAATCGCCGCTTACGCGCAGGCGGTGAGTCGTTAACTGCTGAACTTATGGATGTGGGAGCTGCTTTAGCAGAGACGTGGCTGCCAGAGATGCACTCTGTAATTCTTACCTCGGCTACCATTTCTATTGCGGGAAGCTTTGACCACTTTAAGCATGCGGTTGGCCTGGACCGAATTCCAGCCACGCGTTCGCGCACGATTCATCTCGATTCAAGCTACAACTACGACGAGAATATGACTGTTGTGGTAGCAGGGGATGTTCCAGCTCCTAAGAATCGAGAAGCATATCTAAATGCTTTGGAAAAACTCCTGGTAGATGTACACATTGCTATGGGAGGTTCAACGCTTACGCTCTTTACCAATCGTCGTGACATGGAGGAGCTTTACACGCGCGTGCAACCCAGGTTGGCAGCTCAAGGGCTTGAGCTTGCGTGTCAGCAGCGAAATTCTTCGCCACGAGCTCTGCGAGATCGCTTTATATCAGAGCGGTCTGCATCGTTGTTTGCGCTGAAGGCATTTTGGGAAGGTTTTGATGCTTCTGGCGACACTCTGCGCTGTGTGATTATTCCTAAGTTACCGTTCTCGAGTCCCACCGATCCGCTTTCGCTTGAGCGCGACCTGCGTGAGGACCGCGCTTGGGCACAGCACTCCCTGCCCGAGGCGGTTCTCGAGGTAAAACAGGCAGCTGGTCGACTCATTCGCACATCAACTGATGTTGGTGTTCTCGTGCTTACTGACTCACGCCTGGTAACCATGGGCTATGGACAGAAATTCCTTAAATCGCTGCCAACTGCAGGGTATCAAAAGATTGAATCTGCCAAGGTAGGACGCTATTTAGAGCTATGGAGACGCGCGCGAGGCTAAACGCCGGCGCTTATATGGAGTGTCTGGGCATACGTAACCAGACGGTCGGCGAGTTCGCGCGGTTTTTCAATAGTGAGCTCGCCTGCCGAAAAAAGCACCTCGTCAAAGAGCCATGATTCGGACGATACATGAACGTAAATGCGTGCACTCCCATCATCTTGTGCTTCAACTGACTCAATACCTGCCCAAGTAAGCATCTGCGCGTAGTTTACATGGGCTGCGTGCAGCACTGCTATTGGAGCTTCGTCCATAAAGTGCTTCTCTCGTTGTGTTGTGCTCGTGTGAGTGGTGACAGAGTCGTCGGTTAGGGTGACTGTCAAGATACGATCGAGGCGGTATTTTCGCTCGGCATCTTGCTTAACATCCCATGCCTCCAGATATACAGAATCACCCATATCGACAAGTTTTATAGGGTCGATGGTGCGGGCACGCGGTGCAGAATCGTTCTGCGAGAGGTAATTGATAGTGCAACGTACCCCATCTTCCAGTGCTTCTGCAAGCAGCTGGTAGTGCGATCCGTAACGCTTTGCTTCTGCGACAGACAGATTATCAAGGGAAGATGTTGTGGCAGGGCAAAGCGCTGCTGCCACGCGTTTGCGCGTATCTGCATCGATATTGAGTTCGTTGAGTACATGGCTTAAAACCTGCGTGTCGTCAAGGTTAAGACGCAAGGGATCAAGATATGCTGCATCGCCAATAAGCTGCATAGTGGTTTCGTCAACTGCTAAGACGGTACGTGCGCCCGTTCTGCTGTCGCATAGATCGGAAACGAGATTGATAACAAGGTCTAAATCATCATCTTTGAGCGCAAGCTCATCACAAGCGTGAGCTCGAGAAATCCGGTGGTTATCGGCAGTCGTGAGCATCTGTAGAAGCCGAATGCTCTGGTAAATCATTTGATCGGTGGTCTTAAGTGCCTGATTACTCATGAGCGCATACCGCCTCTTCTAACAGCTCGTTCCATCGTTGGATAAGAATTTCTGGAGAGAGTGGCCGCATACCACGCGCTGCGTTTTTAAGCGCCATACGAGCAGCGCCTCGGGAATCAACGTCAGGAATGATCCATGTCCAAGAATTGTCTTCGGCACGATTGAGTGTGCCTCGTCCCTTGGTAATCTTTTGTAGCTCGTCAGGGGCGCTATCTGCGGGAAACGTGAACTCAGCGTCGATTTTTTCTGCGCTATTGCTAAAGTCGAGCGGCAAAAAGATATGAGATGTTAAGTCAAAATCAACTGGAATCTGAAAGCTTCCCTTAGGCTTAAGGGTCTTAAGCACGCGATCTGCGCGAAACGTTCGTATGCTTTGTGTAAGACTGTCATTTGCCACAAAGTAGCAACTGCCCTGCTGATAGTGAAAACCGTAGATATCCACCGTGCGCTTAGTGGTTTTACCTCCAGCATCGCAATACGTAATAACAAGCTGCTTTTTTTGACGATGTGCTGTCCAAAGCGTATCAAGTATTGTGTTTTCTAATTGCTCAGAGTCACTGGTTATTGCGTGGCTTTGGCTGTCACTCTTATTCAGACTGATAAGTGTTGAACGGATGCGTAGCAGTGGCTCACGAAAAACAATATCTTTACGCCCTAGGTATTCATCGATGGCATGAATAAGCGTGTCAGCATCATCTACAGAGATACTCGAGGTGTTGATATGAGTTTGGCTGCGATCGAGCACCCAACTGCTTTCTTCGGTTTCGCTTTCGCCCAGGGGCTTGTCTTCCTGGATAATAAAGCCAAGGTCCTGCAGCCGTTTACGATCTCGGCGAAACTTTTTGCGCTCAGATTCGTCTGTACCACCGCCGTAGCCAAGGTCGGTATCGGTAATGATTTGCGTGGTTGTAAGCCCTGTTGGTGCGGTATTAAAGACAAACAGTAGATTAAGAATGCGACGCGCAGTTTCGATTTTATTGGTACCCGACTCAGCGGATTCTTTGTCCTTATGGGACATATGTAGGGTCCTTTCGCGGGTAAGGGGGCTTGCGTGGCTATTTTAGTCGATGTGTAGGGCAGCGGGGGATATTACCGCGAGGGGACTGTTATGCAAACACCCTGCTGCAGCTGGGGTTAAGTAAGGGTATACTTTCGACTATCAGGCTTAACGTGGGAGCGCTATGCCTGCCCGTCCCTCAATTGCGATGTGGAGCCCTTCATGGCTAATGCTCGAACATATTTGAACCATCTCCTTCAGAGCACCGGTATTACGCCTGCGTGCAGTGAAGAGGAACGCGCGGCTGCAGAGGTCATTTCGCGTATCTTTAGCGATCACGGCTTTACCCCTGAGCTGCAGGAATTTGCTTCCTCTGCCTCAAACAGGGTTGTGCGTGCTGTGTTGGGCATCGTGCTGTTTATTGCCGTTATCCTCATGGGCATTTCAGGCGCTTTGGGTGTTATTGGCTTTTTGCTGACGCTTTGCATTGCAGTGATTTTTGTGCTCGATCGTGCGGGACGCCTTACTCTGCCGCAGATTGGCGCCGGCGGACTTTCGCAAAATGTCATTGCCTATCACAAGGCTTCTGGTCCCCTTGCTTCTCCGCGCAATCGTCCAGTTGTGGTTGTTGCTCACTACGATTCGCCTCGTGCCGATTTTCTGTCCAAAGCTCCGTATGCTGGTTATCGTTCGTTCTTGAATCGCGCGATGCCGGTTGCCATGGTGCTTCCGGCGGCAGTGGCGGTATTGCGTCTATTTCCGCTTCCTGATGCACTCAAGGTAGTTCTTTGGATTGTTGCCATTGTTGCTGCTTTAGTGCCTTTGATTTTGGCTGTGGCAACCATTGCTAACGTTCGCGCGCTGCCGTACACAACGGGTGCGGTGTGCAATAAGTCTTCTGTTGCGGCTATGTTGAGTGTGATGGACGCTGTTTCTCCTGCTAAGAGTGAAGTTGAATTCCCTAACGATGTGCCCTTCGAGGAGTACATGGAGGGTTTGCGTCAGCAGGCTGAGCTTCCGTATACAGAAAATGATGCAGAGGCTGGTACTGGCGAGGCCCCCCGTTCTTTCAAGCCGTCTTCGTACTTACATCCCAAGAAGTCGTCTTCTGAGGCAGAGGATTTTGCTGCTGAGCCTGGATACACCCATGCGGGTACTGGCTCGTATATTGATGACATGTTTGGTGATTTTGAGGGCGACGAGCCCGCGGAACACGTAGTGTCTGCTGTTGAGGTGTCTGCGCCTGAGTCTGTTGCACCTGAGGTAGAGATGACTACGCCCTTTGCTGAGGCTGCTGATGCTGCAGCTGAGGTTGAAGCTGAGGCTGTGGTAGAGGCTGAGCCTGCGCTGCCGGTTAACGCTGCTGGGTTCCTTCGCTATGGTGAAAGTGTCATCCGCGAGCTTGGCATGCTTCCTGTTGAGTGTGAACTCGAGTATGAGACTCCGGTTGTAGAAGAGCCTGTTGTGGTTGCCGAGTCTGAACCGCAGGCCTTTGCAGAGACTGCTTCACCTGTTGAGAGTTTTGATGCTGGGCAGCCGGCTGTTTATGCTGAGCCTGAGTCTGTGGTGGATGAGGTTGTTTCTGCTGAAGAGACAGCTCCGGTAGCTGAGGTGTCTGAGACAGCTGCAGTTACGGAAGAGGCTGAGGCTGCTGATGTGCCTGCTCCGGCTCCAGCGGTTGTGCCTATTGGCACGCCGGTTTCTGCGCCTGTGCCCGCTTCGTCTGTATCCGTTCCGGTAGTTGAGCCAGTTGTTGCACCAGTGGCTTCTCAGGCGTCTGCGCAACCTGTTCAAGATTTTGAAGAGGTTGAGGGTGACTTTGATGACGATTTGGTTATTCCGGCTGTTGTGGATGAACTGGTTAACGCACACGAAGATGCTCCTGCTTACGTAGAGGAGATGCCTACTGCGCAGGAGATGCCTGTTGAACAAGACATGTTTGTTGAGCAGGGTGTCGAGGAGGCGTCTTCTGATTTCGACGGCTTCTTGGTTGATACTCCGGTGGCACTTGGTCCGGACGAAGTTCCCGCTGAAGCTCCTGTGGAAGCAGCTGCTGAGGTTGAGAATCCCGATGCCACTTCTGTGCTTGAGGCTATGCCAGCTGAAATGGTCCTTGATGAGCCAGTTGCTGCTGCCTTACCTGAGCAAGAGTCTGTGTCTGAACCTGAGGTTGTGGCGGCTGCAGCCGGATCTGATCTTGAGCCTGCTGACGAATTTGCGGCAGCATTTGCACCTGGCTCTGAGGTTGCGGACATTGATGTACCCGAGCAGTCAACTGAGTTTGCTGCACCTGTTGAGCCTGTGCTGACTGGCATTGAGGACTTTGAAGAGATTATCCCGACTGACGACATGGAGATTGTCCCCGCTGCCTTCGAGGAGCTTGAGGTAGCTGAGGAGCCTGTCGACGAGGCACCTGTCGAAGCACCTGTTGCAGATGCCACTGAAGAAGCTGTTTTGGATGAGGTCTCCACAGAGAGCACTTCTGAGTCTATAGCAGTGGCTGCAGAAGATGAATCTGCGGAGGGCTCTGAGGCTGTAGAGCCCGTAGCCGAGCTTACACCCGACGCAACCCTCTCTGTTGAGATGTCTGAGACTCATACTGTTGAGCCGGGAGAAAGTGCTCTGTTTGAGGCTCCCTTTGAGCAGACGATTGCAGATGAGGCGGTTGAGTTCGAGGACTCTGTAGCATCGACGCAGGTCTTTGAGGCTCCTGTTGATGATGCTGGAATTGCTGGTACGCAGACCATGCCGGTTCAGGATATGGATGCCAATTCCGTATCTTCTGCTTCGTCAACAGAACAGATGCCACCCGTTGTTCCGTCCTTCCTTGAGGCTGCGCCCGCGCGTCCACAGCGTCAGCTCAACATTCCTACCATTGACGCTTCAAGCGCCCATCCTGTTGCTAAGCAGGTTCCTGCTGTTACTCCTGTAGTTCCTGCGTCTCGTGCAAGTAGGTCTGCGCTCTTTGATTTGCCTGACCCATCTGCAACCCCAAGTGATCCTCTTGGCGAAACTGGTTCTGTGCGTACGTCTTCTGCTTCCACCTCGGGCTTTGTTGTCTTCAATTCTGACGACGTTATTCCAAGGGATCCTCAGGAGCCCATCGAGACTATCTCCACTCCTGCTCCGGCTCCTGCCAAAAAGAAGCGCTTTGGTTTCTTTGGCCGCAAGAAGAAGACTGAGACTGAGAGCATGAGCGACTGGCTCGGTGTGGACGACGACTTTGATGCCAAGCGCTCGGGCCGCGATATTGGCTCGTGGGATAACTTTGAGGGCGACGATGGCTGGAAGGGCGGCGCCGCAGGCGATGTGCCCGAGGAAGAGCTGCGCCAGGCTGTAACCTCAATGGGCGATGACGAGCTGTTGGGCCATGATATTTGGTTTGTGGCAACGGGCTCATCTGAGAACAACAACGATGGTATGCGTGCGTTCTTGGATACTCACCGCGATAAGCTTCGTGGTGTATTCATGATTAACCTTGAATGCGTTGGCGCAGGTCAGCTTGCAATGCTTGCCACCGAGGGTTCCGATAAGACGTTTAAGGGAGATAAGCGCATCATGCGTCTGTTCTCGCATGTCTCCTCTGATTTCCATCGTCCGCTGCCCACTGTTGATATTAACTATGCAGATACTGATGCTCGTGTGGCTATGGAGCGTAGTCTGCGTGCTATGACACTTGCGGGTACCGATGGTTCTGGTTTTGCACTCTCGCACACAGCCGAGGATGTTCCACTCAACCTTAACGTGGAAAACATTCAGTTCGCCGCGGATGTTGTTACTGAGGTTATTCGTCGTTCGTAATTGGAGGAACGATGTTCTCGTTTATGCGACGCCATTGGGTTGCCTACCTTGTTGGGGCAATTCTTGCCCTGGCATTAGGGTTTGGCGTCGCGTACTTTGTTGGTGTAAAGGGCTCTCTTCCTGCTGAAACACGTGCTGAGCGTATAGCCGCCGAAAAGAAGGCAGCTGAGGCAGGAGAAGAACTCGAGGACGATACCAATGCTGCAGAAGAGGATGATGACGCTCTAGACGACGGGGCTGAGGACCAGTCTGCAAACGAGGACCAGTCCAGCACCGATAATGCTTCGCAAGCTAGCACCACCTCGCAGGCTGCTGAGGGAGAGTTTCAGGACGTTGAGACCAACGACGCTGGCTAGCGTACAAAAATAACGAGCGTTCGAGTTTTTTGACCAGCGGTGTTATTTGAACAGGTTACCAGCGTAAGTACCTGAGTGATGTTAGTAGGGGCGCCATCCTTTGCATGGATGGCGCCTTTTTCGTCTAGAAGACTTTGTGCCCATGAGATAAACGACTCTTCGTCTGACCAGTCAAAGGTTTGGATTGGTTCGTACGTAGAGTCAACACGCAAAGCTATCCAGGGGGTAAAGCGTAGGGTACTGCCTGACGGCATGCTTATTACTGCATCTCCTAATGAGTCAAAGACATTCTGTTGATACGCCTGAGCGAGTGAAGAGAACATAAGCTGCGTTGTACCTAAGTGATGACCGTAGGCAAGTACATGGCGATTGCCTAGTGAAGTTCTACTATCGATATAGGGGCAGCCAATAGAGCTCCAGTTCTTATAAAAGTCGTGCTTGAGATAGTAGTTAGGCTGTGATGCTTGTGCCTGGACAAGTGGATAGGAAATAGTGGTGTTTTCTACTGTGAGCCACCCTACATAGTCCGAGTTAAGGGCACTGAGTGCTTGATGGTCTATAGATGTGGTGGCTGGTGAATCCTGAGAGTCTTGTTTTTGCGTCTTCTTACTTGTTGATGAGCTAGATGTTGCGAGGATCGTATATCCCATATCTGCTTGAACAAGTTGATAGCTAACAATACCTGCGCACATTGTCCAAAGCAGTCCTGCGATTCCACATGCAACAAATAGTGATCTACGGATGTATCCTGTGCGTTTTATTACTGCCATTGTTAGCCGTTTTTCTTTCCGAGTCCTGCGAGTGCGAGCGCAAAGAGACAGCACACAAGGCTGGCATAAAGGGGAGTCTCGGCAGTATTAGCTCCTGTTTGAGCAAGCTCGGGTACTACCTTCTGCACTACATGGTCATCATCGTGCGCTTCGAGCTTATTGCCGCCTCCATTGCGGAATAGGTCGATGTGTGCCGAGTTTTCGAGCTTGATATTTGCGCCAAAGGCTGCGGTTGTTGTAAGACGAATAATGGCACTGGAGCGTTTGGTGTCTGTCGAAGGCTTGATGCTCACAAACGTGTCGTCCTCACTCTTTAAATCCTTGCGCTCCCACTCGTTTGCACGGGTCGAGAAGGTCTCGTCAACACGTCCAAACTCAAAGCGTATAGCATCGATAACCTGGTCTTTTGCAAGGTTGAGAGCAGAGACTTCGAGCGTTTCACTCTTGGTGGTTAGTACGTCTTGTTTCCAGAGATGCCAATTGGAGTAATCAAGACGCCGTCCTCCTGTCTCGAGCCAAGGATTCTCATGTCCATCATCGAGCGTTGCATTTACTGTCGATTCATTGATGTAGTCCTCGGTTGAGGTGGTGTGGTACCAGACGTTGAACTTTCCATCAAAGTCACCTGCGGCAAGTGGTGTTGTAATGCTTTCGAGCTTCGCGAGTCCTGCTTGCACACAATCAAACGTGTCGGTGATAGTGCACTCATCCACCCAGGTGTTGCTGGTATTAGTGCCATCGATAGTGTAGATAACGTCATGTTCGGCCCCTGATTCTTCTATGTGCTGCTGTTGCTTATCAATACGGCCAGTAATCTCGATAGGCTCGTCGTACATCACAACAGTTTGTACTTCGCCTGTCTCATCAACGGTGAACTCAATAGACTCTGCCTGGTCATGTCCCTTAGGGGCTTGGTCTTCGGTCAGTGTGTAGGTTCCGGGCTTGAGCGCTTCAATACGATGCGGCTGATCGGTGGATACCCAAGAGTCAATGGTGGTGCCCTCGCTGTCGCTTACGGTAAGGATGGCTCCAGGGACTTCGCTTTCGTCCGTGATATCACGCTTTGAGATATCAATTTTGGTAAAGTCATTTTCGAGCGTGGCTTGGAAGCGTGTTTCTCCATCAATCAAGCCTTCATCGGTGACAATCACTTCGTGAATCTGCGCATCGAGCAGGTATCCGTCAGGAGCAGAAATTTCGCGAATTCGCCAGGTACCAGGCTCGAGATGCTCAAAGCTCACCGTGCCATCCTTATCACTTGTTGCTGTGAGGGCTTCCACGCCATTCTTAAGTTGCGGAATTGTGCTAGTAGCTGCGGTTTCGACGTTTTCTTCAATGGGCGAGTCGTCAGTTGTATCAGAGGCTGGATTGTTAACGGTGTCAGCTTCATCCTCCATACGCCATGCGGCAAATGTTGCGCCAGCTAGAGGTTCATCTTTGTCGTCCTTGATGGTCTTATGAATCTCAATAGATGTAGGGGTGTTTGTTGCGCTGCATTCCACATAAACCTCTGCTGTTTGCTCATTTTGATACGTGAGGGTGAAGGGGATGGGCGTTGCATCAAGGGCATGCCCGCCAGCAGTTTTGGTTTCAATAAACTCATAGGATGCACTGCCATCTCCCAAGGGAAGTGCTTTGGTTTGAGCATGGCCAGCACTGTCTGTTGTTACGTGATCTACAACGCTTCCGGCGCTAATCGGTGCGCGTCCACCATAGCCTGGTATGTCTTTGGTGGTGCGGACGTCGTATTCAACACCTTCAATACCAGTGCCATCCTTGGAACAGGTTTTTGTGATGCTTGCTTTGCCATAGGCTTGACTGTTGGGAATTGACACAATGGCTGTCGGGTTCTCATCAGTAATATCGACAGCAATGTCTTCAGTATTCAGGAGATAGGGAGCGACGGTTTTAATCTCGCGCAGATAGTAGCGGCCTACCTTTAAGGCTTGGGGGAGCCATACAGATCCGCTGTCGTCAGTGATAAAGGTGTCAATTTGCTCATGACTTGGATACCATACTTCCTGCGTTACGGGCTGCTTATTGTCGTCAAGCAGCTGGAAAGAAAATCCTGCAAGCTTGATGGGTTCACCAGTCTCTGTATCAACCTTTACGATCTGCAGTCGGCAGCGACGTTCCTTGTTGTTAACGATAAAGCGCAGTCGTGCACCATTTGCCATTTGATCGGTGCCTATGGTCCAGTCGTCGACAGGGGTGACGCCTGCAGGCGTGCTGTCAGCTACCTCATGGACGGTATAGCCATTTGCATCATAGGGAATTGCTCCAGCATTACGAGATGTGGGGTCGCCTTCCCCAAACCAGGAACCAACGGTTGAAGCAAAACCATCCTGATCGGTTGTGATAGTTCCAATGGCTTTGTTAGTAGTGTTTGAAATGATTTGGAAGCTGATACCAGCGCCGGGATTTTCAATCTTTGAACCGTCAGCCTCCTCACTGTTGATGAACTTTGAAATCTCAAGATCAAATGAGATGGGGACGTCAACAAAGTCACCCTCGGGTTCGAGCGTTAAGGTGTCGCTCGCGCCCATATCGCTTGCGCCTACGTGATACTCGTGGACCGTTTGGTCGAGCAGGTAACCATCAGGTGTTTTGGTCTCTCGTATATGGATAGTTCCCAGGGGAATAGATTCAAAGCTGCAACGTCCATCTTCGTCAGTTGTTGCCGTGAGGCTAAAGCCGGGTGTGGACTCAGATGTTAGTTCGTACTCTGCACCTGCAAGCGAGCACCCAGTCTGAGCAGCGCCTCCCGTAATGGCATCGCGTTTTTGTACAACCAGATTGAATGTTTTAGGAGCATCGCTTACCGAAACATCGGTTTGCATACCTTTGGTGGTGAACTCAATGCGCTCGCTAGAGAGCGCATAGCCTGCCGGTGCGGCTGTTTCTACCGCGTAGTACGAGGTGTTTGGCTGTAGGGTGCAGCTCGCGCGTCCATTGCTGTCGGTGGTCACGGTAGCTGCGAGCTTTGAGGTGGCAGACTCAAAAATCTGATACTTGGCACCGGCAAGTGCATACTCATTGTTGCCATCTGTTAGAACAGCTTTGGCTGAAGTCTTACTAAAAGAGACCTGTACTTGCTTTTCAGCTGTGACAAGTGATTGATAGATAAAGGTTTTGTTAGTCCCGCCAGGGGTCCTGTTAAGCCAGAGTATGGCGCACCCATGCTCAATGCCACCACCACCTGCGTTTGCGTACGCAACACCTGCTTGATAGAGCTTCCAGGCTGCATCCTTGATGGCCTGATCTTTGATGTTTTGCCAGCGCTCGTAGTAGTAGAGATTCCCATGGAATGGCTCGTCATACTTAGGGATAAAGTTCAATACATCAGGGCGCTTGTCGGCAATGGAAAGCCAGATGGCAGCCATCGTTGCAGACTCAGACTTCCTTGCGTTAAGTCCGTCAACAGAAGTAACTACCACACCGTCGTATCCGTGGTACACCACGTAGTCAAGCTCGTCTATGCCAAGCGAGCCGTACCGTTCGAGTGTTTGGCCTGGTTTGGGGTAGCCAAGGGCGCCTTGTGCGCAATAGGCCACCTGCCCATCTTCAACGCGAATAAGATTTCCATGTCCATCTGAGGAATCCGGGTTGTTGATAAGGTCAGTGACGTGCAGAGTGTTGGCATCCGCACGAGCATAAGTGAGCGCAGTACCCACGGCATACAGGGCCCCAATAAGGGAGGCGAGTGCTACAAGCACAAACACCATGCGATGTTTAAGGCGTGGTCCACGATTAGTTCGCTTATCACGCTGAGCGACAGTTGAAATGCTTGACGATGCAGCCACGGTATCCTCCCTTATCCGGCGGGAGTCGAGGATAGAGCGGCGCATATCCACAGCTTTCTTATGCTTCGTACCAAAATCAAACAGAGGAGTATGTGTGTGCTTGCATAATTCCAACACCGCAGCTCAAAAGGGGTAAAGGCGTGCGGATAGCTCGGCTGGCGCCGTATGGCGCAGGCTGATATTCCACGAACAATTCGCGAAAATCCGGTGCGATGGGCGCGCTACAACAGCCCTCAACGCAGCTATTGCAATAAGCAGAACAAGCAGAAAGCCTCAAAAGAACCCTTCTTGGCAGCACCCGGCGAGCAGGTTATACTTCTTGTGCGCTGAAGCAATCAGCCAAACGCGGGCATCGCCAAGTGGTAAGGCATCAGCTTCCCAAGCTGACACTCGCGGGTTC
>CAVJWJ010000008.1:10483-41168 GCA_963653375.1 Roseburia sp. CAG:303 | reverse complement strand
CGATCGTTCTCAGAAGCTGTCTGAATCTTCAGAAGGTCCACCACGTTTACAAAGGTTGCCTTAACGCCCAAGCCGCGCAGCATGTCGAGCGCCGCCAATGCCTCAAGCGTGGGAACATCGCCGCAGGTAGCAATCACCAAATCAGCCTCGGCCAGCGAGTCTGCGCTGCTTGCCCACTTCCACTCAGCCGCACCTTCTTCAAGCTCAGCGCGAGCCTCGTCAACACTCAGGAAGGTCGGCGCCGGCTGCTTGCCGCAGAAAATCGCGTTGACGCAGTTGGTGGACTGATAGGCACGCTCGGCCACAGCCAGCGCCATGTTGGCGTCACAGGGGTAGTATGCGTTTACCACATGCGTGTCGTTTGCCTTGTTGAGCAGCACGTCCACAAAGCCCGGGTCCTGGTGTGAGAAGCCGTTGTGGTCCTGGCGCCACACGTGACTCGAAAGCAAAATGTTCAGGCCAGCAATGGGGGCGCGCCACGGAATCTCGCGCACGCACGCCTCGAGCCACTTGCAGTGCTGGTTAACCATGGAGTCAACAATGTGCACAAAGCTCTCGTATGAGCTCCATACGCCATGACGACCCGTGAGCGTGTAGGCCTCCAAAAAGCCCTCGCACTGATGCTCGGAGAGCTGCTCGATCACGCGACCCGAGGGAGCAAGCAGCTCGTCGTTGTCAGCATCGGCATAGTGGCCACCCTCCCACTGCTTACTGGTCACACGATAGGCGTCCTGCAGGCGGTTGGAGGCCGTCTCGTCCGGGCCAAAGATGCGGAAGTCGTCGTTGAGCTCCATAACATCGGCCGTGTAAGCACCAAAGACGCGCGCCGCCTCGGTAGCGCCCCAGCCATGACCGCGCTCAGCAACTGGCACCTCATGGGCATGGATATCGGGCAGCGTAAGCTCGCGGCGCAGCTTACCGCCATTGGCATTGGGGTTGGCACCTAAGCGCAGGTCGCCTGTAGGCATGAAAGCAGTAACCTCGGGACGAATCTTTCCGCCCTCGTCAAAGAGCTCCTCGGGGCAGTACGAGCGCAGCCAGCCACGCAGTACACGGAAATGCTCGTGCGTATCCTTAGCAGAAGCCAGCGGCACCTGGTGCGCACGCCAGCTGCCCTCGGTCTTTTTGCCGTCGATGTGCTTGGGGCAGGTCCAGCCCTTGGGCGTACGGAACACAATCATAGGGTACACCGGGCGCGATTCGTCACCCGCCTCCGCGCGCTCCTTAATATCGCAAATCTTGGAGAAGACTTCCTCGAGCAGTTCAGCAAAGCGACGATGAATCGAGGTATGCGGCTCATTGTCAAAGCCAGCCACAAAGAAGTGCGGCTCGTAGCCCATGCCCTTAAAGAAGTCCGTAAGTTCCTCGTCCGAGATGCGCGAAAGAATGGTGGGGTTTGCAATCTTATAGCCGTTTAAGTGCAGAATCGGCAAAACAATGCCGTCGGACTTGGGGTTTACCAGCTTGTTGGACTGCCACGATGTAGCAAGCGGGCCCGTCTCAGACTCACCATCGCCTACCACGGCTACAGCCAAGAGGCTCGGGTTGTCCAGCACGGCACCATAGGCATGCGAAAGCGTGTAGCCCAGCTCGCCGCCTTCGTGAATGGAACCCGGAGTCTCAGGCGCAAAGTGACTCGGAATGCCACCGGGATACGAGAACTGACGGAAGAACTTCTGCAGGCCCGCCTCGTCATTGGTGATGTCAGGGCGAATCTCGCGGTACGTGCCATCAAGTAGCGACTGTGCCGTACCAGCAGGTCCACCGTGACCAGGACCCATCAGGAAAACGGTGTTTTGGCCGTGATCGGCAATCAGGCGGTTGACGTGCCCGAACAGGAAGTTCACGCCCGGAGTTGTGCCCCAGTGGCCCACCAGACGATGTTTAACATCGGCGCGGCCAAAGTCACGTGTCTCGCCCGTTTTCTCGTCCACCCAGTCCTTGCGCATCAGCGGATTGGAGCGCAGATAAATCTGACCCACCGAAAGGTAGTTAGCGCAACGCCAGTACTTCTCCACTCCTTCGAGTGAAGAGGTAGAGACAGGGCCATCGAGCTTTTTCCAGGGTGTACCAAAAACGGGCTGAGACATAGTTCCTCCTTGCGATGGCCGGCTCTCTCCTTCCGGCCTGTAGCATTCGAAGTGCGCGCAGGCGCGGCGGTTTTGTTTGTACGCCGGGCAGGGCGTGCAAACCGCATTGCGTCGCGCGCGTTATGGCCGCGTATGGGGACTCGCGACCGGACAGCCGGACCGTTCCACCCCACTGCAACACGTCTGCGCACTGGCTCTCTCCGATGAAATGGACCGACCTCTTGTCCAATTCCGGAGTATAGGCGCTAAAACGTTTTATCAGCATGCGAAAACGTTTTATCATTGAACGAAAAACGGTTTTCTACGGCCTTACGCAGCCCTTTTGGTTTCAAATTTGTTAAGGAGTATCCCGTTTACTGGGTGACGAGCTTCACAAACTCGCCACACTTTCCTTAATCACCAGGCGCGGATCAAGCACACGCTCGAGCGAGCGAGCAGCCGGTCGCTCAATCTTACGAATCATCATTTTGATGGCGTGCTCGGCAAGCATCGTTACGTCCTGTTCAATGGACGTCAGCGCAGGCTCAAACAGTGCGTCAGCAGCGCTGTTGTCATAGCTCACCACGGAGTAGTCCTCTGGAACGCGCTTCCCCACCTCATGTAGTCGCTTAAGCAGGCCAAGTGTAATGTTGTCCGAACTTGCAAAGACGGCAGTGGCATCGGTCTCCAGCACCTTCGCCGACGCGCGATACGCATCTGCGATGTAGTACTCGGTCTCTACTACCAGCTCCGGGTCGAATGCAACATCAAACTCGTCAAGCGCACGACGATAGCCCGCGAGACGCCCTTGGCCCGTTGCCGACTTTGCGGCGTTTACCATACACACAATGCGTCGATGGCCGTTTTCCAGCAGATACTTGGTTGCCATGTATCCGCCCTGCTCGTGGTCGAATGCCACCTTATCGCAGGCAAGATCTTCCACCACACGGTCAACCATCACGTAAGGCACCGGCAGGCGCGAGAGCTCGTCGATAATCTCGCGATTCTCGGGGCTCTCCTCGGCCACGACCAAAAACAGGCCGTCAACACCGCGCGTAATCAACAGCGCCAGTAGATCAAGATCGTTTTCAGGCAAGCCATCAGAGGTGGTAATAAACAGGGCATAGCCCTGCTCGCGGCAGCGTTGCTCGAGGTTTTTGGCAAGCGAAGCAAAAAAGCGGCTCTCGATGTTTGGAACAATGAGCCCCAGTGTTTTGGACTGGCGCATCACCAGGCTGCGCGCAATCTGGTTGGGCACATAGTGCTCGCGCGCGGCAACCTCTTTAATGCGACGGCGGTTCTCTTCCGAGATGCGGCAGGGGCGATTGTTGAGCACAAGGGAAACAGACGAAGGCGAGAGCCCTACCTCGTTAGCAATCTGCTTGAGTGTCACCTTTTGAGCCACGGAACTCGTCCCTTCTTTCGCGCTTGTCCGTCACGCATGGTAAAAGACTTTAGCACGAAAGAGGAATGTAACAGAGGAAGAACTATAAGCATTAACGGATGACCGAGGCAGAGAAATAGGGAGTCGTTTGCACCCGGCTCCCTATTAATCGTAATACCCCGCGCCGCCCGTACCCAGTTAACATCAGCCGGGCTTTGCTGGTACGCTCTCATTGTACCCTCAAGCGGAGGCACGCAAAGGGTACCCCGTGAGTAATTCATACTTCGGCTATCCCAGTCGCAAAATCTGAGCCCAGTTACTCTTCTGATACAGAAATCTCAAGATGGTAACCGTCTTATCAGACTCGTTCACTGCGTAAAACGCCAGGTAATTATCAACTGCAACACAACGAACACTCCAGCTTGCAAGCACCGGATCATCAAGTAGACGTGTGCGACACGGTAGTTCAGAGAGAGAAGAAATCCGAGTCTCCACTTTCTCCAACAGCCGGTTTGCTGCAGCCGGATTTTTGAGCGCAAACTCTATGTAGTCCGCCGCCGCAACAATGTCTCGCTCCGCGACCGCAGAAACAAGAACCTGATAGCTCATCTGCTCCGCCTTGCGCGGATATCAGCCATAGCCTCGGAAAATGAGCGAACATTACCAGAGACTGCATCGTCCAGCCCCTCTTTAATCTTGCTATAGAGTTCAAACTTTGCAGCAAGATTTTCGTAGGCCTCAATGCTCATAACCGCCAAGTCACCTTTGCCGTTCTTGGTAATAAAGACCGGCTCGGGATACTCGTGACAGAAATTCGAAATCTCGCTGTAGTTATTACGCAGCTCAGCACTTGATTTAATGGTTGGCATAAAAAGCACCTCCAAAACATAGCCGAATTGTATACGAATTCGGCTATGTTTTCCTTTGCCGTGCATGCAGTAAAGCAAGCGATTAAGGCTGTGAGAGATGAGAGAGACCGGGCACAACAGCACGTCTCAATCACCTTAGAGTCCTGAAATCCCTACCCTAGCTCTCCCAAAGAGACGAAAAAGGACGCCAACCAGCGCCAACATCTCAAAGTGAGACACGCGCTTGTCTTAGAAGCCTGACCATCTTGAGCTCCAAACGAAAAACAGGCCAGACGCTTTTTCCGTCTGACCTGCTGTTTTGTTATGGTGCCCCAGGGCGGATTCGAACCGTCGACACCCGCTTTAGGAGAGCGGTGCTCTATCCCCTGAGCTACTGAGGCATTGCGCAAACCATTCTAGCAGAAGCCCCGCACAATGCACCGGAGCCGCGCTGTCCTCATTAAGACCGTCAATCAATAAGCAGCGGGTTCGCAGCGTCTACAGCGTCAACAACTTCTGAAGCTCCAGACTCAGAAGCGTCAGACACGGGTGAATCTGCAGCATTAGAATCATCAGCGGAGGCTTCCTCAGGCGTCTCCACTTCCTTGACCAGCACCTCTTGCCCTTGGAGCAGATAGGTCTCCTCGCTACCGCAGTTCGGACAAACCTTGCCGTGTTCCACCGTGGCATACGTGGTACCGCAGGAGGTGCAAAACGTGCGAGCAGGAATCGTCTCCACCTTAAGTTCAGCGCCTGCGACCAGCGGATTTTTTGCAGCCGCCCAAGCCCAAGCGTCGGTAAGATAGTGCGGAACCACGCCCGAAACCTCACCTAGCTCAAGCGTCACCGCAGAGACGTGACGCACGCCAGCGTCTCGACACGCACCATCAACCGTACGGATGATATGAAAGACAATTCCAAGCTCGTGCACAGCATTCACCTCGTCCGCCCATCCAGCGCAGCAATTAAACCGTAAATCTAGCTACCCTACTGCTTCTTACCAAAGCGAATCTTGAGCTCACGCTTAAGCGCATACTTGGCAAGCGAGGGAACCTTCTGCTCAAAGCTCACCATCGTGGAGCACTCGGGGCGCTCACGGAACAGGTGAATAGCGTCAAAGGCGCACTTGGTGGTACACAAGCCGCAGCCCACACACTTGTTGGGGTCAACTACCGAGGCGCCGCAGGAGAGACAGCGTGAAGTCTCGGCACGTACCTGCTCCTCGGTAAGCGTCTCCACATACTCGCGGAACGGAGCTGCCGAAGCGCGCTCAGCATCAACATGGCGCGGCTGCTCACGCTGAGCTGTATCGTAGCTCGAAAGGTCAACGTCGTCTTTGTTGAGTTCCACATAGCGGCGCTGGTTGCGGCCAATGGTCAGCGTGCCGTGCTGCACAAAGCGATGAATAGAAACAGCGGCCTCGTGACCTGCGGCAATGGCGTCAATAGCAAACTTAGGACCAGTGTAAACGTCGCCACCCACAAAGATGTCGGGCTCAGCGGTCTGATAGGTCACAGGGTCGGCCACGGCGCCCTGACCACGTCCAAGCTCCACTGCGGAACCGGCAAGCAGGTCGCCCCATACAATCGACTGACCGATTGCAAAGACCACCTGATCGCACTCAATCGTGCGCAGGTCAGACTCATCATACTCAGGCGCAAAGCGGCCCTCGTCGTTGAACACGCGGGTGCAGCGCTTAAAGACAATGCCACGTACGCTGCCATCTTCGTTGGTCAGAACCTCCTTGGGGCCCCAACCACATGCGATGTTCACGCCGTCCTCGGTAGCCTCGGCCACTTCCTCGTCGCTTGCGGGCATCTCCTCGCGCGACTCCAGGCAGAGCATATCAACCGCAGGAGCGCCAGTACGTGCAGAGACGCGCGCAGCGTCGATAGCAACGTTGCCGCCGCCAACTACCACCGTGCGACCAAAGGGCGCTGCCACATCAACCGTCTGATCGGTATAGGCGGCCAAGAAGTCCACGGCTGTCCATACGCCCTGGGCGTCCTGTCCAGCAATGCCGGGCAGGCGGCCACCCTGGCAACCAATAGCCACGTAGAAGGCAGCAAAGCCCTGCTCTCGCAGCTCGGCAAGGGTCACGTCGCGGCCAACTTCAACGCCATAGCGAATCTCGGCGCCCATAGCCTTGATAACCTCAACCTCAGCCTCAATAACATCCTTCTCGAGTTTGAACGAAGGAATGCCGTAGGTGAGCATGCCGCCCGGGCGCGCGTTCTTCTCAAACACCACGGGCTTGTAGCCCTTTTCGGCCAGGTAAAAGGCGCAGGAGAGGCCTGCGGGGCCAGCGCCAATGATGGCAATCTTTTGGTCAAAGCCACCGGCACGCGTAGGCGTTACCACAGGCGGAATGTAGCGCGTGGCAGCGTCCAGGTCGCGCTGCGCAATAAACTTCTTTACCTCGTCGATGGCGATGGCAGAGTCTACGCGGCCACGAGTACAGGCGTCCTCGCAGCGACGGTTGCAAATGCGGCCACAAACGGCGGGCAGCGGGTTCTCACGCTTAATGAGGGCAAGCGCCTCGGTATAGCGGCCCTGAGCTGCCAGTTTGAGATAACCCTGAACAGCCACGTGCGCCGGGCAGGCCGTCTTGCAGGGAGCCGTGCCCGTGTCGTAGGTCTCGATGCGATTGTCATTGCGGTAGTTGGGTGACCACTTCTCGGGACCCCACTTAACGGTATCGGGCAGCTCCTGGCGCGGATACTCAGGCACAGCACCCGTCTTTTTGCTGCAGAGCTTCTGACCAAGCTTTACGGCACCAGCGGGGCACACCTCAACGCAGCGACCACAGGCAACGCACTTGCTGGTCTCGGTGCGCGCCACATAAGCCGAACGCGACAGGTTGGGCGTGTTGAACAACTGCGAGGTACGCAGGGCATAGCACACGTTAACATTGCAGTTGCAGATGGCAAAAATCTTGTTCTCGCCATCGATGTTTGTAATCTGGTGCACAAAACCGTTGTCCTCAGCAGCACGCAGCGTCTCATAGACCTCGTCGCGCGTTATGTAGTGACCGCGGTCGGTCTCCACCACGTAGTCGGCCATGTCACCCACTGCGATACACCAGTCATGCGGATCGTCGCCACAACCCTCGCCGAGGGTCTGGCGGCTCGCACGGCAACTGCACATAGAAGCGGCGTACTTGCCGTCGTACTTATCCAGCCAGTGCTCAATGTGCTCAATGGGCACCGACGTGCTCTCGGCATCAATGGCCTGCTCCACCGGAATCACGTGCATGCCAATGCCTGCGCCTCCGGGCGGCACCATCGGCACAGCCTTGGAGAGCGGACCCTTAGAAGCCTGCTCAAAGAACTTAGCAAACTCGGGATGCTCGCCCAGCTGATTCATGCGCATGTTAAGGAACTCGGCCGAGCCGGGTACCAGCATGGGCAGCACCCACTGCTTGGTGCGCGTGGAGTTTTCCCAGTTGTACTCCAGAAGGCCCGTGTACGAAAGCTCGTCGAGCATGGGTAGCAGCTTCTCGGCAGCAATGCCCGTTGCCTTTACCGCAGCTTCAAGCGTATAGGGATGGCGCATCTTGAGCTTGCACAGCATGTCAGCCTGCTCGTCGGTGGCAGCGGCAGCAAAGCTCCAGTACTCATAGGGCTTGAGCTCGCTTTTGCCCAGCATGCGATTGGTACAGTGCTTGCACAGCGCCACGATGCTCGCGCGCGGATTCTCAGGCAGCTCAGGCACAAACTCAGCACCAATGTCGGGCTCAGTAAACGAGATCCCAGGTCCGTTGACAATCATGATTTCCCCTCTCATGGTATGCGGCCCGCGCCCAGGCGAGGGCACGAGCCGCACGGCATCCCTATTTTGTTAGCACGTCTTCCACGCTGCAACAGCGCCGCGCAGCCAGTCCGCCCACTCATCAATTCCTTCGCCCGTCTTGGCACTCACCGGAATAATGATGGCATTGGGATTGCGCGCCAAAATGTTCTCACGCACACGCTCCATCGAGAACGTGTCGAACACCGGCAGCGTATCAATCTTGTTGATCAGTACCACGTCGCAGATAGAAAACATCAGCGGATACTTAAGCGGCTTGTCATCGCCCTCAGGCACCGAAAGAATCATCGCGTTTGCCGAGGCCCCCGTGTCAAACTCAGCCGGACACACCAAGTTGCCCACATTCTCAAGAATCGCTAGGTCAACTGGTGCCTCATCCTCGGCAAAGAGCGCGTCCAAACCCTGCTCGGTCATATAGGCGTCTAGGTGGCACATGCCGCCTGTGTGAAGCTGGATGGAGCGAGCACCCGTAGCAGCAATGGTGCGAGCATCCACATCGGAGTCGATATCGGCCTCCATAACGGCCAGGGAGAGCTCATCTTTTAGTGCCTCAATGGTACGCGTAAGCGTAGTGGTCTTGCCCGAACCAGGGCTCGACATCAGGTTGAGCAGGAATGTCCCACGCTCGCGCAGACGTCCGCGCAACTCCTCGGCGTGAGCATCGTTATCTGCAAACACGCTTTGCTTAATCTCCAGTACGCGCACGTCGTCGCTCATGCACTCCCCCTGTAGCGGTATGGCCACCCGTTGCAGCCGTTTATCGAAATACGTTGACAGCTTGTCAAAATATATATTGACGGTTTGTCAATATTATTCAAGACTAGATTCGGTCAGTAGTGGATATTCGAGGGGAGGATGGCATACGTGGCTACGCAAAAGCAGCAGGTACACGATGCGCGCCGCAGTGAGATTCTGCAGGCAGTGCGCGATGAGCTCGCCGAGGTGGGCTTGAGCCGCCTCTCCGTCTCGGGCATTACCAAGCGCGTGGGTGTCACGCGGTCGCTGTTCTACCACTACTTCCCCACCAAAGAAGACGCCATCGACGCGGCGATTGAAACTTCGATCGATGAGTTTATTGCCAAGCTCGAGGCCTGGAATGCTCAACGCACGCCCGGCGACATTGAGGGTGCACTTACGAGCATCTCCGAACTTTTCCGCAGCTTGGTGCTCGACGAATCCGCCCTGCCCAAGGTCTTGATAAGCAGCGGTGGAGCCTCGCTCTACGCCGGCTTTTTGCACCGCGTGGCCGACCGCTGCGCGCGCTATATCTGCGACACCACCGTGGCCGACTTTGCCGCCGTGCACAAGGTAGAGATTGGCCACGTATACGAGACGTTTTACATGATGATTAGCGGACTCATTATGTACGTGCGCACGCACCAAGACGCCTCGGTCGAAATGATTCGCGACGTTGCCGCCGCAACGCTGCATTTGGAGCGCTACCTGGGAGATTCCCAGAACGCATAACGCATGTCGCGCGGTGAGGGGCCGTGCGAATGAGAGGAAGGGGAACACATGTTGTTCGACGTATGGGGGTCTAATACCCTCACCCATTGGCTTGGCTGGGCCATGGTCTTTATTGGTCTAATTGTGGCTAACGAGATTGGTCGCCGCACCAAGGTGGGCGCAGCTCTTATCTTTGGCGTCTGCCCGCTGGCCATGACCATCTACTGCGCCGCTATTGCCTTTGGCGTAAGCCAGGGCGCGGAGTGGGCACTCAACAACCCCACCCACATCTACCAGAACAGCTGGTTCCACTACGCCAAGGTTTACGCGGCGCTCGCCGGCTGCTGGGGCTTCATCGCCATCAAGTACCAGTGGGGCAAGATCGGCAAGGCCAAGTGGTTCCGCGCCTACCCGTTCCTCATCGTGGCCATCAACATCATGATCGCCGTGTGCTCCGACTTCGAGAGCGCCTACCACTTCTTCGCCCTGGGCGAGACCACCTGGGTCACCTCCGAGGGCGCCACGCAGCTCGCCGGCTGGAACAACGTGTTCAACGGCATCGCCGGCCTCATCAACATCTTCTGCATGACCGGCTGGTGGAGCGTCTACGCCTCCGATGACAAGTCCGACATGCTCTGGCCCGACATGACCTGGGTCTACATCATTGCCTACGACATCTGGAACTTCTGCTACACCTACAACTGCCTGCCGACGCACTCCTGGTACTGCGGCTTTGCGCTGCTGCTGGCTCCTACCGTGGCCAACTTCTTCTGGAACAAGGGTGGCTGGATTCAGAACCGTGCCTTTACACTGGCCATTTGGTGCATGTTTGCGCAGGTGTTCCCCTACTTCCAGGAAGAGTCGATCTTTGTGACGCACTCCAACCTGAATCCGAACGCTGCACTCGCGGTTTCTATCCTGGCACTGATTGCCAACGTACTTGCCATTGGCTACATTGCCTACCGCGCCAAGAAGCTTGGACGCAACCCGTACAAGCAGGACGTCTTTGAGGGCACCAAGGATTGGGATCAGGCTACCGCCCGCCGCGGCGCTGTCGATTACGCTCACGAGGCGTAATTCCGCAGCATAAAGAAGCCCTGAGCAAGGCGGCTCATCTCGCCTGGCTCTTTAAGCCTCTGAATTCGCTTTGAGTTCAACGCACGAGACCCTGTGCTGACGTCTCATACGAGATGAAGCACAGGGTCTCTTTTTCTAGCACAGGGCTTTTGCTGCGAGCAGCGCGCAGGAATGGACATGTGATGCAAAGCACAGTGCACCGCTCCACGCACACCGCAGGACCGCTTCACACACGCTGCTGCGCTCAACACCCGCTGCAAACTTTACTTAGTCCAGGTGATAGACCTCGGTCATATCTGTCCACGGACGGTCACTCTCGCCAAGAGGCTTCATGAGAGGGTCAACCGCAGCCCACCACTCCTGCGTGCGCGGGTCGGCTGCCATCTTGGCCATATCTGCCTCGTAGTCGTCACCCGTGTACTCAAAGTACGAGAACAAGTAGCCGTCAAAGTAGTAGATAGAGTAGTTCTGCAGGTTACAGGCCTTAATCATCTCGTTCACACCGTCAAATGGATGCGCGTGAAACTCGGCGTACTTGCGGCCTGCCTCCTCATCAGTAACGCGCGAGACCGAACCAAAGCGTCGAATCTGTGCCATGAGTACTCCTTCTCTGTGCTCTAACGGCTTGTAAAACTTAGGCAACGGAACCTATCGCCACGGATCCTCGGAAAACAACGGCTCGCGCTCAGGACGACGATCGGAATATGGATCATAGCCATCGTCGTCCTCGTTCTCTGCACGAATGCAAGGGTCACGCGGTTCTTCGGGCTTACGCGCACGTGAGCGCAAAGACGCGGCCGAGGCCATGCTTGCAGATGTTGCCTGCGTAGAAGTCACTGGTACCTGTTGTTCTTCTGGCATGGCCATCCTTTCTCGCAATCTTTGCGCCCATTATAAACGCCACTTGTCCTAGCAGTCAGACCCCTGATACTCGGGTGTCTGAGATACGCAGAACCCGCCGTCGGCATCCACATCGATGGTTACGCAGTCGCCCTCGCGCACCTCGCCGTCGATGATGGCACCAGCAATGGCGTCCACCACCTCGCGCTGTACCAGGCGCTTCAAAGGACGTGCACCGTAGACTGGGTCGAGACCACCCACAGCCAGCATCTGCTTTGCCGCCGGCGTAATCTCGAGCGTCATGCGCTCCTTTGCCAAGCGCTCGCGCACATCTGCCAGCTGCAGGTCCACAATCTTTTGGATCTGCTCCATGCCCAGCGGATGGAAGACCACAATGTCATCAATACGGTTCAAGAACTCCGGACGGAAGGTCTGGCGCATAGCATCGTTTACCTGACGGCGCATCTCCTCATCGTCCTTGCCCGAAAGCTCAGCGATGGCAGAGGAGCCAACGTTACTCGTCATGATGATAATCGTGTTCTTGAACGAGACCTGTCGTCCCTGGCCATCGGTCAGACGACCGTCGTCGAGCACCTGCAGCAGCACGTTGAAGACATCGGGGTGAGCCTTCTCCATCTCGTCGAGCAAGATAACGGAGTACGGACGCCTGCGCACGGCCTCAGTGAGCTGGCCGCCCTCGTCGTAACCCACGTATCCCGGGGGCGCACCAATCAGACGCTGGACACTGAACTTCTCCATGTACTCAGACATGTCGATACGCACCAGCGCGCGCTCGTCGTCAAACAGGCAGTCGGCCAGCGCCTTAGCAAGCTCGGTCTTACCCACACCCGTGGGGCCCAGGAAGAAGAAGCTGCCCAGCGGCTTGTCCGGATCAGAAAGTCCAGCGCGGCTACGACGTACCGCTGCAGCCACAGCCGAGACGGCCTCGTCCTGGCCAATCACGCGCTCGTGCAGCACATCCTCCAAGCCCTTCAGCTTGTCGAGTTCGCCCTGCATCATCTTGGAGACCGGCACGCCCGTCCATGCGCTTACAACCTCAGCAATCTCATCGGAGGTCACCTGTTCGTTCAGCGCGTTCTCGCTGCCCTTCTGCTCCGCAAGCGCTGCCTCGGCTGCCTCAATCTCCTGCTCTAGGCCCGGAATCACGCTGTAGCGCAGCTCAGAGGCGCGCGCCAGGTCGCCGTCGCGCGTTGCACGGTCCTCACTGCTCTTTGCATCATCCAGCTTGCCCTTGAGCTCCTGAATACGATCGATGGCATTTTTCTGGTTGAGCCAGCCAGCCTTTTGCACGTTGAGCTTCTCCTGCACTTCGGCAATCTCTTGGCGCAGAGCCTCAAGGCGCTCCTTGGAGGCCTCGTCAGTCTCCTTCATCAGGGCCTGTTCCTCAATTTGCAGCTGCGTGAGCTGACGCGTCACGGCGTCAATCTCCACCGGCATAGAATCAAGCTCCATACGCAGGCGACTTGCTGCCTCGTCTACCAAGTCAATGGCCTTGTCCGGCAAAAAGCGGTCGGCAATATAGCGGTCCGAGAGGTCAGCTGCAGCCACCAGGGCGCTATCGGTAATATGCACACCGTGGAAGATCTCGTACTTCTCCTTAAGGCCACGCAGAATAGAAATGGTGTCCTCAACGGTCGGCTCACTCACCAGCACGGTCTGGAAACGACGCGCCAACGCGGCATCCTTCTCAATGTACTTGCGGTACTCATCGAGCGTGGTGGCGCCAATGGCGTGCAGTTCGCCACGAGCAAGCGCTGGCTTCAAAATGTTGCCGGCGTCCATGGAACCCTCGGTGGCGCCCGCACCCACAATGGTGTGCAGCTCATCGATAAACAGAATGACCTTGCCGTCAGACTTCTCAACTTCCTTGAGCACGGCCTTCAAGCGGTCCTCAAACTCCCCGCGGTACTTGGCACCAGCCACCAGAGCGCTCATGTCAAGCTCAATCAAGTCGCGGTCGCGCAGCGTAGAGGGTACATCACCCGCCACAATACGCTGGGCAATACCCTCGACAATGGCGGTCTTACCCACACCCGGCTCACCAATGAGCACGGGGTTATTCTTGGTACGACGCGAGAGTACCTGAATGGTACGGCGAATCTCATCAGTACGGCCAATCACCGGGTCGAGCTTACCGGCGCGCGCGAGGTCGCAGATATTACGTCCATACTGCTCAAGCGCCTCAAACTGCGGCTTACCTTCGGCCGAAGTCACACGGTCGTCCCCACGCAGCTCCTGGTAGACCTCTTCCACACGCTCAGGCGTTACGCCAGCGTTCTTCAAAATGCGCGCCGCATCCCCGCGGCTTTCAGAGAGCGCCATCAGCAGGTGCTCGGTGGTTACAAAGCTATCCTCCATCTTGGAGGCCTTCTTCTCAGCTGCATTAAGCACGCGTACCAGGTCGTTAGAAAGTCCAATCTGACCTGCATCGCCCGAGACCTTGGGCGCGGCATCCACCGCCTGCTGTACAGCGGCGGTCAGTTGCGCGGGGTCTGCACCAATGCGCTCGATAATCACACCAATATTGCGCTCCGAAGCCGCAAGCAAAGCAGAAAGCAGGTGAATAGGTTCTACGTTTCCTGCCTGCGCGTCCGATGCAATACCCATGGCCGTTTGCAGCGCCTCGCGCGCCGTCATGGCCAGCTTATCAATCCTCATATCAATCACCTCTCCTAGGTGTTGCCGCGCGATGTCGCGCAGCCGCCGCCCTACGGGGCAGCATTCATCTGTTCGAGGGGTATTATTGCCCGCCAGCACAGGCGTTATACACAAATCTAAGTCTATCTATATAAGATTTTCTAAGTCGAGCAGCGTCTAGCCAATCAACTCGCGCATCTTACGCACGGCGAGGACAGCAAGGTTCTCATATCAGCGAATGCCCAGTCCCACACATTACCCAATGTACTCTTTGTATACTCACGAGTAGTATACTCACGAGTATACAAACCAAGGTTCTGCAACCTAGCCAATCAGCTCGCGCATCTTGTCGATGAGCAGCGGCACATCGATGGGCTTGGCAATATGCCCGTCCATGCCAGCCGAAAGCGCCTTGTCGCGGTCGCTCGAAAATGCATTGGCCGTCACAGCAATGATAGGCACGTGTGCACGCACGGAGTTAGGCAAATTGCGGATGGCGCGCGTAGCCTCATAGCCGTTCATGTTGGGCATCTGGATATCCATGAGCACCACGTCGTAAGCGCCGGGGTCACTTTGAGCCACGGCTTCCACAGCCTGAACGCCATCGGCTGCGGTATCCACCTCAAAGCCAGCTTCCTTTAAGATTTCGTAGGCAATCTCACGGTTAAGCTCGTTATCCTCCACCAGCAAAACGCGCTTGCCTTCCATGCCATGAGAGGCCGCGGCCGTCTTTTGTTCAGATGTAACCACAGGCGCGACAGCATCCTTGTTATACGCAAGGTGCAGCGTGACCGTAAACTCAGTACCCACGCCTGGCTCGCTCTCCAGGCGGATTGAGCCGTCCATAATGTTTACCAGGCTTTTTACGATAGACAGGCCCAGACCCGTACCAGAAACCGAGCCATCGGCCGCCTCGTGCTCGCGCGCAAACGGTTCAAAGGCATGGCCCTGAAACTCGCGGCTCATACCTACACCCGTGTCGCGCACGCGGAATACGAAGTGAGCAAACTTAGACGAGCGCAGTCGGTGCTCTTCGGCAGTAAAGGTAACCGTGCCACCTGCCGGCGTAAACTTAACGGCGTTGTTCAGAATGTTCACGAGAATCTTTTTGATCTTAAGCTCGTCACCGATTACGTTTTGATGCACAATGCCCGAGGTGTCATACACCAGCCGGACACCTGCCGTCGAAGCATTGCCCACTGTAATAGTGCGCAGCGTTTCGAGCATCGACTGCAGGTTGATAGGTGCCTCTTCTACGTGCACGCGGCCACTCTCAATGCGGCTCATATCCAGCACGTCGTTAACAAGCTCAAGCAGGTGCTCGCTCGAAAGTGCAACCTTTTCCAGATAGCGCTGCACGGCAGCCTTATCGTCCAAGTGATGAATCGCCAGCTCATTAAAGCCAATAATGGCATTGAGCGGTGTGCGAATGTCGTGGCTCATGTTAGAGAGGAAGGCCGACTTAGCAACGTTTGCCTCCTCAGCAGCGGCAAGCGCCGTTCGCAAAAGCTCCTGCTGCTCGCGCTCACTCGCAATCAGAACATCAATATTTTGAAAACCCGCCAGAATGCCAATATTGTTCTCGGCAATCAGATACTTGAACTGGTAGTAATGCGTCTCGCCATCATCAACCACACGATACGAGCCCATGTACTCGCTCTTAGTGGCCAACTGACGCTTTAGATTCTTCGCACTCATGGCCTCGTGCATCATCTCTCGATCTTCGGGATGCACGCGCCTCTCAATGTAGTTCTTACAGATCTCGTGATACGGGTAAACCGTTTTCTTGTTGTTCTCGAGCCCCCGTGTAATGTAACCGTCTAGCTTGAGAACCTGAACCGTATCAGCCTCTACATCAATCAGGTAGACATTCAGGTAGTCGCGCGCCAAAGCGTTAAACAGCGCCAGCTGGCGGTTTGCATCGCGCTCAAGCTTCTCACGCCGAGCCATCTCTTCAGAGATATCCATACCAAAGAAGATGCACTCAAGATGATTGTTTGAGGGGTTCTGAATGAGACGTGCCGTTACGCGAGCCCAGCGAACAGCACCATCGTCAAAGTACGACTCAACCTCACGACTCAGCTCAATGGTGCCGCTTTCATAAGCAGCAATAAGCGCTTCGCGATTGAACTGTTCAAGTGCTGCCTGACGCTCTTCTTCGTTGGGCACAAAGGAGAATGTCTGCGCAAACGTAGTGTCAACTGCAACATCTGATTGCACATGCTCAAGGTTATGTGTAGCAGCGCCATTAACGCTCAGGCAGCGGTTAGCCGTAAGGTCAAAATGCAAAACACCCTGAGCCTCGGGGATGGAGTTCAGGAGCGTCTCTACCTGATTCTCAAAGCCCTGTTGCGCGCGGCGCGCCGGCGTAATATCGGCCGCGTACTCAATAAAAGCGGGACGGCCTTTCCACTCACCGCGCATGGTTTTAACGGAGAATACCTGCTGGCCGTTATCAACCTCGCAGCTTGCGCTCTCTTGGTCGCCCTGCGTAAGCAGCGGACAAAACGGACATTGATGGTCTAGCCCCATCATGTACTCATAGCAATGGCGGCCATGATGGTCGTCATCGGTATTACCACGAAACGCCTTAGCAGTTCCGTTTACGTAGACCATGGTCATATCTTCTAGATACGACATCTGGACCAGCTGATTGGAGTCGTCGAGTATGGTCTCGAGCAGCTCCACCTTCTCGGCGAGGTTCTCGCCCTGCTCTGGCTGAGGTGTGCTTAAACGCATGGCGAGGTCTCCGCTGGTTCTCTTATGTGTCGCGCGCTGCGCGAGCCGTGATAGTAAGTCGAAGTTTACTCCATCTCCTGCGGGGGGGGGTAAACAATCGAGTAATAGTGCTAGTGAAGTGCCTCGGTGAGTGCCGCAACCGTAGCCTCATACTGCGTGCACACCGGCGCTGCAAGCTCATCTGCACCGTCGAGCGAGCCCGCGCGCAAAAGCTCCGTGAGCTTTGTGGCCGGCTCATACACGTTTACCAAACCAAGATTTTGGGCCACACCTTTGAGCGTATGAGCCGCGCGGAAAGCTGCCTCTGCATCGCCTGCAGCAAGTGCGTCACGCAGCTGGTCATAGCTGGGATCGTCCAAAAACTTGCCTGCAAAGCGCGCCACCATATCGTCGTTATCCATCAGGCGATGGAATACGTCCTCATAATCGGCGCCCACACTCTGGTAGGCCTCACGCAAAGTGGTCATCTTACAACCCTTCCAGACACAACAGCACTAGGTATTACGCCTCTTCTTTTAGTCTATGAAGCTCAGAGAAGAGGGGGGGTTAATTGCTGAGCTAAACGCCGTGGCTATACGGTCTTTCACATCAAGCAAGCAGTCAATCAGCAGCGGATTGAAGGTTCCACACTCGCCGTCCAAAATCATCTGGATGGCCTGCTCGTGCGGAATGGCGGGCTTGTACACACGCTCACTGGTAAGGGCGTCGTAAACGTCTGCCAAGCTCACAACCTGTGCCTCGATAGGAATGTTGTCGCCCACCAGGCCATCGGGATAGCCGCGCCCATCCCAGCGCTCATGGTGCCAGCGGCATACGATACGCGCAATGCGAATCATGTCATTGCTATCATATTGCGCCATCTTGTCGAGCATGTCGGCACCCAGCGTAGTGTGCGTCTTCATGACCTCAAATTCTTCGGGCGTAAGCTTGTCAGGCTTATTGAGAATGTTGTCAGGGATGGCCATCTTGCCAATGTCGTGCAGAGCACTTGCCATCGAAATCATGCGGCGGCGGCGCGCATTCAGGTCGTACTTATCGGTCTTTTGAGCCAGGCGCTCCAACAGCAGCCCGGTAAGAATATCCAGATGGCGCACATGCGCACCGCTCTCGCCGTTACGCAACTCCATGGCGCCAGCAAGCAGGTCAATCAACATGCGCGAATCGTGCTCGCGCTCTTCGTACTGCTGCGAAAGCAGCGTGGTCAGGCGACGCTGGCGTGCATACAGGCGAATGGTATTACTCACGCGGTGGCGCACTACGCGCATGTCAAACGGGCGCGGAATGTAGTCGCTCGCACCCATCTCAAACGAACGCAGAACAATGTCCTCGTCGTGCTCAGCAGAAATCATAACGACGGGAACGTCTGGCAGCCAGCCCTCTTCCGACATGCGCGAGAGTACGTCAAAGCCACTCATGCCAGGCATCACAATATCGAGCAACACGGCCGAAATATCGGTGCCATACAGGCGCATCCACTCAATGCCATGCTCGCCGTCTTCGGCCTCAATAATCTCGTAGCTATCCTCGAGCATCTGCTTCAGGCTCCAGCGGTTAGAGCTTGAGTCGTCCACAATCAGAATCAGCGGCTTTTTGCGCTCAATCTGATCGGAGTGCTCCGCATCGGTGATAACGCAGCCGCGCTTTGCCTTGGCCTCATACATCAGACGGTCGGCATGGCGCACGGTCATCTCAACCGTGCGACCAGCTGTCATGGCTGCACCTACGCTGATGGTGATATGAATCTGCGGGTGATTAGGCACCACGGTCTGCGAAACCTTGGAAGCAATCTCACGCAGGCGCTGACCCAAAATGTCCGCGCCAATGCCAGGGAGCACCAGCAAGAACTCGTCGCCGCCAGTACGTATAACAAGGTCGCCCTCGCGCACCGCCTCACACAGCGTGTTGATGGCAGCCTTGAGTGCTTCGTCGCCCACATGGTGGCCGCTTGTATCGTTTACCAGCTTAAAGTCGTCGATGTCGATAACAGCGATGCCAGCATCGATGTGCTCGCGGCGCAGGTTGTCCTCGTAGTAGCGACGGTTATACACGCCAGTAAGCGCGTCGCGGTACAGCAAGTCGCGCTCGTTTTGCGCGCCGGTAGGAATGTTGAACGGCTGCGCGTATAGAATGACGCGCGGCTCGCCCTCAACTTCAACATAACGCGCGGTAGCCATGTGATGCTCATCGCCCATCAGGAGCATCTTGGTAACGTCCTTGCGATTGTTGAGCACCTCCTCGCACACCATGCGCATGCAGGGGCAGTCAGAACCGTAGAGCAAGCAGAACGAATCGCGCCTGAGCGAGTCCATATCGAGCATGCGCACCACGGGATACAAATCGCGGTAGCGCTTAAGCTCCTCTTCGGCCTCAAGCAGCGTGAGATTTACCGGAGCGGCATCTTCGTCAGTCTCTTCGGGTGCAGCCTCAGCACACACCTCTCCGCAGATTTCGCACGCCCCATTCATGCGCGAAATGGTCTTGTCAACGTGACCGAGCGGATCCATGCCCGTGCTCAGGCTCACCTCGTTATTTGTGGCTTCATCGGCCATCGGGTACCCCCGTCATCAAATTGCAGCACATGCGCAAAGACAAACCCCGCAAGAGGTGCTGTCACGCGCGTTTTCTATCGTAACGCCACACAACACGCCTTACGCTCTCATCGTTGAAGAAGCTGCACGAATCTGCAAATATCAACCCTCCAGCGGCAGCGCATACAGTCACGTCAGCAGTGTTGGCAGCAACAGCCGCGCCCTACTTGCCCGCACGACGCAAGAGGCGCGCCAAAGTCTTAATGAGCAGTGCAGCATCGAGCGGCTTAGCCAAGTGTTCGTTCATGCCAGCCTCGCTCGCCTTAATACGATCCTCGGCAAAGGCGTTGGCCGTCATGGCAATGATGGGCAAGTCGGCGTCCTCACGACCCGTTGCGCGAATCTTGCGCGTAGCCTCGTGGCCGCCCATGACCGGCATCATCACGTCCATCAAGATGGCATCGTAGTAACCCGGCTCGCTCGCACAGAACATGTCGAGCGCCTCACGGCCGTTCTTGGCCAGCTCCATCTCGATGCCCGCACTCTCAAGCGTAAACTCAGCAATCTCGGCGTTGAGTTCGTTATCTTCTGCCAGCAGCACGCGCACGCCCTCAAGCGTTGGCACTGCACTCTCAGACGAGCTATCCATGTCGCAGCCGTCCTCGCACACCTCAAACGGCAGCTCAATAACAAAGGTCGTACCCACGCCCTGCTTGCTGGTAAAGGCAATAGTTCCACCCATGGTCTCAACCAGGCGCTTAGAGATGGGCATGCCCAGGCCCGTGCCACCAAAACTCGTGCGTGTAGCTGCGTTTTCCTGCGCAAAGGGCTCAAAGAGATGCTTCTGGAACTTCTCGCTCATACCTATGCCAGTATCGGCAAAGGTAAAGACATAGATAGCATGCGAGCCGTCAAAGCCAGTCTCGCGCACGCTTACATCAAGGCGCCCGGACGGACGGTTGTACTTCACGGCATTGCTCACAATATTGAGCACCAGACGGCGCATCGTGGTGGGGCTGCCAATAACGCAGGGATGCTCCATCTGGGAGAGGTCCATGGAAAGGGTCACCTTTTGCTCTGCAGCCAAGCGCTCAACCACGGTAAAGGAGCCGTTCATGATGCTGCGCAGGTCAACAGGCTCGTGGCTCAGGCTCACCTTGCCACTCTCAAGCTTGCTCATGTCGAGAATTTCGTTTACCAGGTCAAGCAAGGTGGAAGAGGCAACGCGAATCTTAGAGCGACACTCAGCCTGGCGGTCCATATCATCGGGGTAGGCATTGGCAATGTCCACCATGCCAATAATGCCGTTGATAGGCGTGCGGATATCGTGGCTCATACGCTGCAAGAACTCAGTCTTGGCGCGGTTTGCACTCTCAGCCTCATCCTTAGCAGAGCTCAGCAGCTCGTTAAAGTCGTGCTCGGTGGCCAAACGCTGCATGAGGTACTCGTGCTCGGTGGTGCGCTTCGCATAGATAAAGATGGTAAGCAACGCCAGATAGGCTGCAACAATCAAAACCTCAGCCACAATAATAGAAGGCAAAGCGCTTGTGAGTGGTCGGTATACGTACACGTAGTTCTCGCGCGCCTTGCCCATCGTGCCAAAATAGAAGCCAGAGTCAGAAGACACGAGCACCGTGTTGCCACCGCTCGCCTTCTCTTTGATGGCTGCCACAACACCATAGTCACCGGTGGTCTCATCGCCTACCTCAGTGCCAATGAGCGACTCGTCGTTGGAGGCAATGAGCTTACCGTCCTTCTCCACCACAACCGTGCCGTTATCCGCCTTGCTGTAGCCGTCAAGCAGACTCTGAACCGTAAGGGTATAGCGGCTGGCATATTCAGAGCCTGTGTGATAGAGCGTGACAAAGATGCCATTGCCCGTAGAACGGCAGGACGCACCAACGTCTACCATCGAGCCGTCGTCGAGCGTTACGCGCGCGCTGTAGACCTTGGCCGGATTCTCGGCAACATCCAAAACAGCGTCTTTGGTGAGCTCGTCTTTCATCTGCTCGTAGCCCACGCCGTCTTTGGTGTATTCAGTAACAAGGTTGCCTTGGGCGTCCAGCACCATAACAGCTGTTAGGCGCAGCTCCTCAGCGCAAGTTTCGAGCTCTGCCATTGTTGGCTCGGCGCTCACGTCATGCTCGAGGTGGCTCGCGTTTTCTACCGAGCGCATCATGCTCTTGGCCGAACTCGCCGCGTTGTATGCCTCGTACACCAGCGTCTGACTTTGGATGTAGTCGAGCATGCTGCTCGAGCGCGTAGCAACGGAGTTGTATGCCGAGTGGGCACTCACAAAGCCCACGGCAATCATGGCAACAATGAGACCCAAAACCACCAACAGGCGCACGCGCTTGCTAAACGCTTTACCCAGGCGCGAACTGTGAACTTCTTCTTCGACCTCGGTCTGGGGTGTGGAGGCTGAGGCTGCAGAGGTGGAAGGTGCAGAGCTGAAGTTGGCCACACCCGTCGTAGCAGAGCTGGCGCCCGTGGCAGCGTTGGCGTCCGCGGTCACCGCAGCCGTCGAAGCTGCAGCAGAGTTTGCGGTCGCAGCCTCAGCAGAGGTGATGTCCTGCCTGTTTTGTTCGTTATTCACTGACAAGGCCGTCCACCTCCGTCAGATACACCACGTTGTCAAAGTAGTTGGCTGCAATCTTTTCCATGGAGCCATCGGCCAGCATCTCTTTAAAGACGGTGCCCAACTTCTCTGCAATGCCGCTCTCATCGTCCAAATGGAATGCAAAGCCCAAACCAACCTCAAGTAGGCTCTCGTCCAAGATGCGATACTCAACGCCGTAGTCCTTCTCGTACTGCATAATCGACATCTCGTGCGCAGCAATAGCGTCCACATAGCCCTTGCTCAGCGACGGATACAACAGCGAGCGATCGGCAAAGGAGTAGACCTTGCGCACCTGCGGCAGACCCTCCTTGGTGCGATTCAAGAAAATGCCCTCCGGCTTTGTAGTGGTCTGAACAGCCACCACCTTGTCCTCAAGGTCTGCCAAGGTATAGATGCTGCTTGCAGGGTCAACCGCTACCACCTGGCGGCTGCGCAGGTAAGGACCCGCCCAGCGGTAGTCCTTCTCGCGGCCCGTCATGGTAAAGCAACCGGCAATGCAGTCAATCTCGCCAGCGGCAAGCAGGTCGTTCTTGTCTTCCCAGTTAATGTACTTAAAGCTTGGCTCGTATCCAATGCGTCCCAGGGCCTCTTTGGCAATGTCGACGTCAAAACCGGCAGGGTCGCCGTTCTCGTCAAGGTAGTTAGCAGGCGGGTAAGAGTCGCAGCCAATAACCAGCGTCTTAAGCTCCGACTGAGTGTTTACAACGTTACAACCAGTAAGACCAAGAGAAGAGACTCCCATAAGCGTTGCCGCACCTGCAAGAAATGTCCTACGGCTCATAGGCCAAGAGCAATTGAGCAGCTCATGCGAGGCAGCATCGCGAAAGTCAACATTGATGCAATAGACATGCTTATCTCTGGGGTTGCGCGCACGTGCGATGGCCGTCTGCGCGGCGGTCTTATGGTGGTGCACTCTGAGCTACCCCCCCCCGAGCCATTTTTAGTGCTCGGTCTTCTGCTATTAAGATACGTTTTTAGTGAGCAAAGCCCTCAAGGCGAAGACGTGCTCACGCTAATTTACCAGCTGAATAGTGTACCTGAACGCTGCCGTGCACATGCGAGCGTTCAGCGATTACTGGGGCTACATTCCAAATCTAAGCGGTGGGCCTACAAATAACACACACCCTCGAGTGTTTTATGCCGTAAGGCCAAGCTGCGGAATGCCGGGAGCACAGTGCGTTCCCTTAATTTAGTTTTCCGGCATTTCTAAATTAAGCGCAGGCATTTTGGGGCTCTTAATTTAGTTTTGGGCTATTTCTAAATTAAGGAGCACGTTTTTGGCGGTCTTAATTTAGTTTTTGGCGTTTTCTAAATTAAAGAAAGGGCCTGTGCGTTGTCTCATGCTGAGAGCCAGACCTATAAGGCTATCGCTCGCTCGAAAGGGCTCAACACAAAACAGCCGCCGCCAGTTCCATATACTGACAGCGGCTGCAAAATGCGTTAAAGAGACGGATTAAAACTAAACAGCCCTAAGCAACAGCCTCGTATTCATAGCTATGTTCATACATTGACTCTGGCGCAATATCAATGTCACCATCACACCAGGTAACAACACCGCGGTCAATAGCAAATCGATCAAAAACATCTGCAGATTTAAGTGGCGCAAACACTGGCTGAGCAAGAAGATATGCTGCATCAAAAACACGAGTCTCCCCAGTAGAAAATGTCACAAGCATGGTCAACTCTCCGGTTACCCGAGCAGATTCCACGCACATCTCAGCCTCAGGCTGCCCTGCGTATGCGATGCCATCCCTAACAAACATGAGTGGCTCCTATCAAGACAGAGGCTCAATACGATCGAAAGCCTGGCCAGAAACCGCTTTGTTCCAAGCCCCATATACCTCGTTTTCATGAAGTATAAGCCATGCCTGTATAAGCCTTAGTTGCTTTACCGGAAGACTCCCTGCAAGTATCTCACCATCGACTCCAACAGATGCACGATAATCCCCGTAATAAACATGCACATGCGGCTTATTGTGCTGGCCAGAGTCGTTGTACATCAACTTAATTACCAGCCCATAAAACCTACTAAGCTCTGGCATCACGCACCCCTAACTCCTAATCTGACGAAAAGCTGCACCATTAGACGTGTCGTTTTATCTATCGATGCGGCGGTGGGTAAAGAACACGCCAGCAATGAGGCCCACAACCAGTACGGCTACTGCTGCACCCGTGGCCCAGAACTCGGACACGTAGGTAGCTACAAAAGCCACAAGCACAAACAAGAAGGCGGCTTCAAAGCAAAAGAGCGCCACCTCGTAGCACGCCTGATGCTCGCTTTTGCAACCGTGCTCGCGCGCCCAAGCGTCAAAGCGCTCGTTCAGCCAAAACGAACGGCGCGTCATAAGCAGACCGCCCAGTGCCATAAATACAACGCCAATGGCACCAAAAACAAACTGAACGGCCTGCATATCAACCCCCTACTGGCCCAGAAGGCCGCGCAGCACCTGCGCAGGATCGGCAGAACCGTCGCGCGGAGCAAGCGCCGTAATCTTCTTCTGCATCTTATATTCGTGCAGCTCATCCTCAAGTTGACGTACGCGCGCACGAAGCTTTTCGTTCTCGCGCTCACGTTCCTCAGCACGCTCCTTCATATCCAGAATGCGCACCACGCCAGCCAGATTAATACCCTCGTCAGTCAGCTGATTAATAAGCTCCAAGCGCTCAATATCCGCGCGCGAATACAGGCGCGTATTGCCGCCCGAGCGCTGCGGGTTCACCAAGCCCTTGGACTCATAGACGCGCAGGGTCTGAGGGTGCATGCCGGTAAGCTCCGCCGCCACGCTAATCATGTAAAGCGGCTTATTCCTGTTATCTTCAGCCATGTCCCTCAGCCTGCTTTCCTCAATGTTCTAGACGCATCCATCATACGCAGATGGCGCACTTAAAACTTCGCAAAATACTTGTTCACGTCTGCACGGTAATCGCGCTTGTCTGCGGCGCGCAGCTCCTCGATGGTACGGCGCTCCTTGTCGGTTAAGTCAACTGGCACACACACTTCAATCTCCACCAGCAGCGAGCCTGTGCGACCGCGGTGCTTTACATCCGGTGCACCCAAGCCCTTGAGCTTGAACTTCTTGCCACTCTGCGTACCTGCAGGAATATCCAGACGCACCTTGGCACCACCAGGAGTTGGCACCTCAATCTGGCAGCCCAGCGCAGCCTCGGCATACGAGACCGGCACCGTCATGTTTACATCGGCGCCCTTGCGCTTAAAGATCGGGTGCTCCTTTACGCGGGTAGTAACCACCAGGTCGCCACGTCCGCCGCCGCCAACGCCATACTCGCCACGACCCTTAAGGCGCATCACACCGCCGTCCACAGCACCCGCCGGAATGGAAATGCTCACCGACTGGCGCTCGCCCGTAGAGGGCACGCGATAGGTTACCTTGTGCGTCACGCCGCGGAAGGCATCCTCAAAAGACACATCCACATTGACCGAAAGGTCATCGCCGCGCGTCTGGCGCGTACGAGCCTGACCGCCAAAGCCACCAAACCCGCTGAAGTTCTGACCCCAGTTAGAGCCGCCAACACCCTCGCCGCGCAGCACGCTCTCAAAGATGTCTCCCCAAGGCGAAGCCGAACCGCCAGCAGCGCTGTAGCCCGTGCCGCCACCAGCACCAGGCATGCCGCCAAACATGAGCATCTGGTCGTACTCTTTGCGCTTCTTCTCGTTAGAGAGCGTCTCGTAGGCTTCCGAGATTTCCTTGAATTTCTTCTCGTCGCCGCCCGCATCGGGGTGATACTTCTGCGCCAGCTTGCGGAAGGCCGACTTAATCTCTTTGTCTGTAGCGTTTTTTGAAACGCCCAAAACGTCGTAAAACGTCTTTATTGCAGCCATATTTGTCCTCCTCTCGAGGAACTCGGAATTGCTCGATTAAAAAGGCCCCGGGCGCGTACCCGAGGCCTTTGCTGTTACTCTTGGGAATCCGCAGCCTCTTCGTGCGCGGACTCCTCCTCGGCCTCCGTCTCCGGTGCCGGGCGCTTTGCGCCACCATAGGTCACCGTGACCATGGCGCTTCGCAAAATACGGTCGGCCATGCGGTAGCCCTTCTGGTACACATCGTTGACGGTCTCGTCGTACTGCGAGGCATCCTCAACGCGTCCTACAGCCTGATGCTGCAGCGGATCAAAAGGCTCACCCGCAGGATCAATGGCCTCCACGCCCTCGTGGGCAAACACGTCCATAAGCTTGGAGTGCACGTTGTCTACGCCATCGACAAACTGTTTAAAGTCGTCAGACAGCTCCTGGGTGCGAGCGTGATCAATCGCACGCTCAATGTCGTCCACAACAGGCAACAGCGCGGTAACCAGCTTCTCCGTTGCGCGTTCGCGCTCAGCATTGCGCTCAGACGCCGTGCGACGACGGAAGTTCTCCCAGTCAGCCTGCAGGCGGGCAGTACGGTCGGCGGCATCGCGGGCACGCTCTTCGGCAGCCTGCTGAGCCTGGGCTGCAGCCTCCAGCTCAGAGCGCACGTCTGCGAGCTCCTTTTGCGCCTGCTCGAGCTTGAGCTTGAAATCGTCATCGGCAGCCTGTTCGCCTGCGCGAATAGCGGCCTCGACCATTTCTTCCTCGGTCATCTCGGGCTCGGACGCCTCGGACTCTACCGGCGCGTCTGCGCCTGCGCGCGGCTCGTCCTCTGCACCCTCTACGGGAATCTTCATGTCCCTCTCCTCGGAGTCATCGGAGGCGACGGGCGCCGCCTCCGTGCGAGCATCATTTGCGGACATGATTATTTGTCCTCGTCGTCGACAACCTCATACTCGGCGTCAACCACGTCGTCATCGCCGGCAGGAGCGTCAGCCGGCGCATCGGATGCCTGCTGAGCATCGGCGTAGACAATCTGTGCCAGCTCATAGGCCACGGACTGCAGAGCCTCGGAGGAAGACTTGATGGCCTCCACGTCGGTGCCCTCGAGAGCCTTCTTGGCGTCGGCGATAGCAGCCTCGGTCTTGCTCTTGAGGTCGGCGTTCACCTTGTCGCCCAGCTCGTTCAGCGTCTGCTCGGTGGAGTACACGAGGGAGTCGGCCTGGTTGCGCACTTCGACCTCTTCCTTCTGCTTCTTGTCCTCCTCGGCGTGAGCCTCGGCGTCCTTGACCATGCGGTCGACTTCTTCGTCGGAAAGTGCCGTGGAGCCAGAAATGGTGATCTGCTGCTCCTTGCCGGTGCCCTTGTCCTTAGCAGAAACCTTTACGATGCCGTTAGCGTCGATGTCGAAGGTAACCTCAATCTGCGGCACGCCACGACGAGCTGCAGGAATGCCGGTGAGCTGGAACTTGCCCAGGCTCTTGTTGTCGCGAGCCAGCTCGCGCTCGCCCTGAAGCACGTTAATCTCAACGGAGGTCTGGTTGTCGGCTGCGGTGGAGTACACCTCGGTCTTAGAAGTCGGGATGGTGGTGTTACGGTCAATCATCTTGGTCATAACGCCGCCCATGGTCTCAACACCCAGCGACAGCGGGGTTACATCGAGCAGCAGGATGCCCTCAACATCGCCCGTAAGCACGCCGCCCTGAACAGCTGCGCCGTCGGCTACAACCTCGTCGGGGTTCACGGACATGTTGGGCTGCTTGCCGGTCATGGACTTTACCAGGTCCTGAACAGCAGGCATACGAGTGGAGCCACCAACAAGGATGACCTCAGTCAGCTCGGAGAGCTTAAGGCCAGCGTCGCGCAGAGCGTTGGTGACAGGCTGCTTGCAGCGCTCGAGCAGGTCGCGGGTAATCTTCTCAAACTCGGCACGAGTCAGCGTGTAGTCGAGGTGCTTGGGGCCGGTAGCGTCAGCCGTGATGAACGGCAGGTTGATCTGAGTCTGCTGACCAGCGGAGAGCTCCTTCTTGGCGTTCTCGGCAGCCTCCTTCAGGCGCTGAAGAGCCATCGGGTCGGTGCGCAGGTCAATGCCGTTCTCCTGCTTGAACTTGTCAGCCATCCAGTCGATAACGCGCTGATCCCAGTCGTCGCCGCCCAGGTGGTTGTCGCCAGAAGTGGAGAGAACCTCAAACACGCCGTCAGCCAGCTCGAGGATGGAGACGTCGAAGGTGCCGCCGCCCAGGTCAAAGACGAGAATGCGCTGGTCAGAGCCCTGCTTGTCAAGGCCATAGGCCAGAGCTGCAGCGGTAGGCTCGTTCACGATACGCTGGACGTTCAAGCCAGCGATCTTACCAGCATCCTTCGTAGCCTGACGCTGAGCATCGTTGAAGTAAGCCGGTACGGTAATAACAGCGTCGGTGACGGGCTCGCCCAGGTACTTCTCGGCGTCAGCCTTCATCTTAGCGAGCGTCATAGCGCTAACCTGCTCGGCGGTGTAATCCTGACCATCGATGGAAACAACGGCGCGGCCGCCCTGGCCCTCCTTAACCTCGTAAGGAACAGTCTTGAGCTCAGAGGTGCACTCGGAGTACTTGCGACCCATGAAACGCTTGATGGAGAACACGGTGTTCTTAGGATTGGTGACAGCCTGGTTCTTAGCAGCCTTACCTACCACGCGGTCGCCGTCGGCACGGAAGCCCACCACAGACGGGGTGGTGCGATCGCCCTCAGCGTTCACAATAATGGTAGGGGTGCCGCCCTCGAGGACGGCCATGGCGGAGTTGGTAGTACCAAGGTCGATACCAAGAATCTTACTCATAAGAGATCCCTTCTTCTTTCGCATAACAGGTGCTGTGTGCCTCAGCGCACGGCACGCGGTTTTTCGATCAGCACTACTATATCCCCTAAACGCCCCAGATATACAAAATCTAAGTCATTCCATATAAGATTTTTTATTCCAGAACATATAGGTTATCTAACAGCGCCTTTGAGGGTGTGGCTACAGCGCACGCGGGCACACGATTGCATGGGAGACAGACGTATGAGTCGTGCTCACCAAGTCACCTATGGTTAACATTTCCGCAGGTAGTAAGCCTTAGTTGACTCGGCGAACGGTATGAAGATGATGGTTGCTGGGTATTGCAAAGAGGTCGCGGCGTGCTATGTTAAGCTGCGATACGCGCCGGCGCTTATCGCCTGTAGCGCCGGGCACCAGAAGAGAGGAAACTACCATGGCTCATCCCGTAATTGATGCTGACGAGTGCATCGCCTGTGGCGTTTGCGTTGACACCTGCCCCTGTGGCGTGCTGGAGCTCCAGGACGTCGCTACCGTTGTTGACGAGGATTCCTGCGCTGCTTGCGGCGCTTGCCAGGAGGCTTGCCCCGCTGGCGCCATCACCGAGATTGTCGACGAGTAAATCTACGCCTGACACTCACTCGCGCACGTACATTGCACGAGTACACAAAACCCGCCCTACATGTTCAGTTCGCACTGAGATGCAGGGCGGGTTTCTTTGTTAGAGAGGTTTCCTGAAAGCAGGCCTACGCGAAGAGGCCTGGTCTGAAACAAATTCAAGCTCGATTTTCTAATGCGGCTGAGGCACACTATGCACCGCAGTGTCGGGCGCCGTGACACAAAAGCTGATGGCCCGCACTGGCACTAGTTCCAGCTCGACTCCCCTATACCAGTCCGTCCTCATAAGGAAGCAGCTCAGCCAGATAGCCCTTAGCTGCAAGTGCCTGCTCAATCTCGTCCAAGTCAGCCTCGGTATCGGCGGCAATACGATGAAAATGATAGCCGCTTGTTACCGTCATCAGCGGAAAACTCTTGCCCGTCGCAATATCTTGCAGGTAGCGCTCCACATCGCGGCGATTACGAATATCGAGGTCAGCCGTAATCTTGCCGTACACGCGGTGGTTCACCATTACATTGAGCACCGCCCCACCGCGGTCCACGATGGTCGTCAGCTCATCGCCCAACTCATCAGCACCGTGGTGCACCTTAACCAGACGCGTAGGCACATTGGGCTCGCCCGCGCCCTCTTGCAGCACGTAGCCGCGGCTCGTAGCCACCACGTCGTGGCCGTCCGCGCGCAAAAGCGCAATGTCTTGCACCACAACCTGCCGGCTTACACCCACAGCTCGCGCCAGCGCAGAACCCGAGATAGGACCCTGCGCCGCGCGCAGCTCGTCAACGATATTTTGTCTGCGCTCGCTTCCTGTCATATCTCCACCTCGTGCAGTTTCTTCACCTTGCGTACCTGGCCTAGCTCAGCATCTTGAGATGCTTGAGTGAGAGATCCAGGATGGGAGCCGAATGCGTGAGCGCGCCGGACGAGATGTAGTCCACACCTAGGTCGGCCAAGCCTCGAATGTTCCCGGCGTCCACATTACCCGAAACCTCTGTTTTTGCGCGACCATCGATAAGCGCGATTGCCTCCGCCATTTGGTCGTGTGTCATGTTGTCGAGCATGATGATATCCGCGCCGGCCTCCACAGCCTCGCGCACCATATCCAGATTCTCACACTCTACCTCAACAGTGCAGGTAAACGAGGCATGAGCGCGCGCAGCAGCCACCGCATTATGCACGCCGCCCGCGGCATCAATGTGGTTATCCTTGAGCATCACGGCGGTCGAGAGATTGTAGCGATGGTTGTGTCCACCACCCACAGCCACAGCCGCCTTTTCAAAGACGCGCATGCCGGGCGTGGTCTTGCGCGTGTCCACGAGCTGCGTATTGGTGCCCTCAAGCGCTGCTGCCGTTGCATGCGTATAGGTGGCAATACCACTCATGCGCTGCAAGTAGTTCAGCGCCACACGCTCGCCAGAGAGCAGCACGCGCGCATCGCCATGGACGGT
>CAVJWJ010000008.1:0-9876 GCA_963653375.1 Roseburia sp. CAG:303 | reverse complement strand
GTTGCCGAGTCGCGGTCCACCCACACACCGCCCATAAAGTAGTGCTGCGTAGGCACCACCGGGATAGGCTCTTCCAAGATGTCGCGACCGTCTTCCAAGCAGCGCGCGCGAATATTCGCAAAGTGATCGCGCACAACCTCGCGATCCACCGGCTCAAAGCTCAGCCATTCGCATGGCGCATCGTCAGCCTTCATCTGCTCCTTAATGGCTCCAGCCACCACATCACGCGGCTGTAGCTCGTCGCAAAAGCGCTCGCCCGCAACGTTGAGGAGCACTGCACCCTCGCCGCGGCAGCTCTCCGAAATCAGGAACGTGCGTCCCGGCTGAGGCGAGCAAAGTCCCGTTGGGTGAATCTGCACGTAGTCTAAGTCTGCAAGCTCAATGTTGTGTTCGCGCGCAATGTAGCAGGCGTCACCCGTAAGCTGCGGAAAGTTAGTTGAATGGTCGTACAGACCGCCAATTCCACCACAGGCCCACAAGGTATTCTCTGCGCGAATCTCAAAGCGCGCACTTTCCTGCGCGGAACCCGCAACGCCCAGCTCATCCACCGGGTCAAGCGCGGTATGCTCATCTACCGGCACAGCCACCACGCCTGCACAGACGGTCTGACCATCGCACTCTTTGGTCAGAATGTCCACCATGGCCACGTGCTCCAAAATCTGCACGTTAGGGAGCTTTTGCACTGCAGCAAGCAGCGTACTGGTAATCTCCTTGCCCGTGATATCGGCGTGATAGCAAATGCGCGGGCGCGCATGGGCGCCTTCGCGCGTAAAGTCGAGCTCGCCCGTAGGAGTGCGCTCAAAGTCAGCCCCCAAAGCCACCAGGTCGTTAATCACCGAACGGCTCGAGCGAATCATAGTGTCTACGCTCTCACGGCGATTCTCAAAATGCCCCGCACGCAGTGTGTCGTAGAAAAACGACTCGTAGTCCTCCCCTTCTGGCAGCACGCAGATACCACCCTGCGCGAGCATAGAATCGCACTCGTCTACCGCGCCCTTAGAGAGCATGACCACGCGCGTATCCGCTGGTAGATTGAGTGCCGCATACAAGCCAGCCACGCCGCAGCCAGCAATTACAACGTCGCACGTCATATTCGAATACATTGCTGCCCCCTATCGACTTGCATAGTCGAGCATGCGGTCGAGCGTCAGCTTTGCCTGTGCAGCAGCCGCCTCGTCCACGCCAATCTGCACCTCACCCGTGCCCGCTTCCAAGCAGCGCACGAGCTTCTCAAGCGTAATCATGTCCATGTTTACGCAGGTAGGACGCGTAGCCGGGAAGTAGAACTGCTTGCCCGCACTCGCACAGCGGCGCTCCAGCTCATAGAGCACACCTGCCACTGTCACAATAATGAACTCGTGCGCATCCGATTCTTCTGCATACTTGATAATGCCTGCAGTGGAGCCAATGTAGTCTGCCTCAGCCAGAACATCAGCCTTGCACTCAGGGTGTGCCAAAACCAGCGCTTCGGGGTGCGCCTCTTCAGCTGCTTCTACCTGCTCAACGGTAATGATATGGTGGCGCGGACAGTATCCAGGGTTCAGCAAAACATGCTTCTCAGGTACTTGCTCCGCCACAAAACGACCCAGATTTTGATCAGGAATAAACAACACGTGCTTATGTGGAAGCTCGCGCACAATCTTTACCGCGTTGGAGCTTGTCACACACACGTCCGACCAGCTCTTAATTTCAACCGTGGAGTTGACGTAGCACACCACAGCCAGGTCATCACCGTACTCCGCGCGCACAGCGTCTACCGTCTCGCGCTTTACCATATGCGCCATGGGGCAGTCGGCCGCAGGCTCGGGCAGCAGCACGGTTTTATCGGGGTTGAGAAGCTTAGCGCTCTCGCCCATAAACTCCACGCCACACAGCACAATGGTCTGCTGCGGGAGCGACTTAGCAAGTTTTGCCAGGTAAAATGAGTCGCCCACATAATCAGCCATCGCCTGTACCTCAGGCGCCACGTAGTAGTGAGCAAGAATCACTGCATCCCGCTTAGCCTTAAGCTCCTCAATTGCGCGAGCAAGTTCCGCTGGAACAAGAGCCGCTCGCTCCGTAGCCGTTGTGGCCGAAGCCAGCCCTTCTGCAATATCACGTGCAAGAGCCTCAGCGCTCTCGTATTCCCCCACAGCCATGCCGGCCCCTCTCAATAGGCGAATCATTGAGCCGACAGTATGGCACTTGTCATGTCAGGTGACAAGACAGCTGTAAAGACAACATAGCAAGGCCAGTAAACCTGCAGCAAAAGAAAATGGCCAGGACCCGAAAGTCCCGGCCATCTCAGTACCTGTTAGACAGGTTGTCGCGCTTGCGTCTTACTCGTTGTCGCGACGCTTGGTTACCAGGCCAGCACCCACAGCAGAAATACCAGCAAGGCCAGCTGCAGCAATAGCAATCAGCGAGGAGTCGCCCGTCTGGGGCAGACCCTTCTTGGAGTCCTTAGAACCCTTCGAATCATCCGAGCCCTTGGAGTCTTCCTTCTTCTTCGGAGTTTCTTCATTCTTGGTCCAAGAAGCCCTCACGCCAAAGGTCGAACCCTCTTCAGTCTCAGCAGCGCCAAACACAAGCTCCGTAAGGTCGCAATCAAACCAGTCCGCAGACTCCTCCGAGCCATCCTGGCTGGCGTAAATCTGCCAACCAGCAAAGGTGTAACCCTCACGCGTAGGATTCGCAGGCAAATCGCTCTTGGAAAGCTTAACGAGATTCTGATCGTTCGTCTTAATCACGAGCGAATCAACAGCACTACCACCATTGGAGTCGAAGTTAATAATCACGTGGTCGCAAAGCCAGGTGGCCTTAAGCTGGATGTAGAACTCGACACCATCCATCTCTTCCTCGTCGAGTTCCCACTCCATCAAGCCGTTTTCATCCACATGATCTGCAAGGACCTCTGTCTTTGTTTCATCCGCAGGGTCAACCATGAGCCACTGGTCAAACTTGTAGCCCTTGCGTGTAACAGCCTGCTCAAACTTCTTGGAATCAAAATAGAGGTAGTACTTGCCGTCCTTCTCCGTCACGTCCTTCTTGGTAAACGCGAATTCAGAGAAGCCGAGCTCATCGCCACCGTTGGTGTCGTACTCAACAGTCAGTGTATAGATTTCATCAGACCAGTCGGCTTTGAGCTGCAGCTCATACTCAACGGTTGCGTCGCTATCCCAGTCAACAATGTCATCAAGCTCAATCAAGCCATCTTCATTCAGATAGTCCGCAAGCGGCACCCACTTATCATCAGCCTTTGCATCATCGTCCTTTACCAGCCACTGGACAAACTTGTAGCCCGAGCGCGTAGCCGACTCTTCAAGATCTTCAGGATCAAGGTAGAACTTTCCGTCCTTCACATCATCCTTGGTATACGTAAAGGTACTGGGCTCAAGCTTCTCGCCGCCATCAGTGATGTAATCCACAGTCAACGTGAAGGCAGAAACAACCCAATGGGCCTTCAGCGTAACCGTATTCTTTTCGGGCGTATCAGAGGCAGTCCACTCAGCAGGATACGTAACGTCCTTCCAAGTGTCCTTTGCGGTTTCTACCTGCCAGCCAACAAACTTGCAATTTGCACGAGTGGGCGCCTTGGGAAGGTCAGATTCCTTCAGCGTGGCAACGCCCTTGTCATCAACTGCGAGGGAAAGGCTCTGAACATCAGAGCCACCATTGGAGTCAAAATTCACCGTGTAGGTGGCATAAATCCAATCGGCTGTGAGATTAAGCTCGTACTCAACCCCTGTAGTACCCTCTTCGTCCTCTTCAAGCGTAAGTTCAAGCTTGCCGTCTGCGTTCAGGTGCTCGGAGAGCGGCTCCAACGTGCCTTTTTCATCATCTACTGTTAAAAGCCACTGCTTAAAGTTGTAGCCTTCGCGCGTAGCAGACTGCACGAAATCCTTGGGGTCGAGATACAGCTTTCCGTCCTTTACATCGCTCTCGGTAAAGGTAAAGGAAGTTGCATCAAGCTTGTCGCCATTGGTGGTGTAGGTAACCTTTACGTTATAGGTAACAGCCTTAACGTCGTCCTTATCGATGGGCTCGAAAGGACTATCCTTGCCAGTGTCATCGCCACCAATAAAATTCTCAGCGTTCTTCTGAGCGTTCTCGCCAGAGAAGTAGATGTTCAGCTTGTTCTTAGTGTCTTTGACTGTTGTAGAGATAACGTAGGAGCTGTTTGCCTTAGCGTCATCTTCGGTCTTAACCGTAAAGGTATCGCCATCTGCGGTTTCTACAACCATATTGCCAGAAAGATAGCTAGAAGCAGAGATAAGCGTATTCAGGTCGGCAAATGTTCCGCCAGAGATAGAAGCAGCACCCTTATTGCTCTTAATGGTGCCCAGACCACTCAGGTCGCCTTCATACGTGCCGCCACTTACGGTAACGCTACCGCCTTCTGAAGCGCCGTCCTTAAAGGTAATGACAGGACCGTTGCTGTCGCTCGTGTTTGTAAATGTACCGTCCGTAATGGTAAGAACGCCTGCGCCTTCAGGTTTAACACCACCGTCTTCAATCCAGACGCCATTTTTAATAACGGCACCCTTAGAGGAGAACTCGCCACCCGAAATAGATGCGCCACCCCAGTTAAGAACAGCCTCGCAATCTGCAATGGTATTGGCAACAGTGCCACCCGTAACTGTAAGCGTGCCACCCTCATCGTTCTTAATGGTGTTCTTACCGCCGCTCAGCTCGCCGCCAGAGAGGTTGAGCGTAGCGTTCAGATTTCGAATTGCGGAGGAAAAGCCGCCTGTCATTACAACTTTGCCACCCGTAATATTCAGAGTGGCGCCCTGAGTGCTGCCTGCGACTTTATTATTGTCAATGACATACCAGGAATTACCATTCCCGTTGTTAGGGTTACGAGTACCTTTTTCTTGACTACGCGTAAGGGTACCGCTCTCAATCGTAGCGGTGCCATAGTTCACCAGCGCACCCTTAGCGTGGCTCACGTTGTCTACCGTGCCGAGACTGGAACCCTTGATGGTCAAGGTGCCATAATTGGTAATGGTGTGCTTTCCAGCTTCGTTAGTCAGCGTGTAGTCGCCAAGGTCAAGAACCACGGTTTTATCAGCAGGAATAGTGATGCTTGCAGTAATGTTATTGCCAAGCTTGATGCTGCCGCCGTTTGCAGCAGCAGCAATAAGATCTGCGGCGGTGGTTACCGTAGTAGCTTCTTCTGCATAGGCGGCAACCGGAGTGGCAACGATGGCCGGCGTGGCCACGGTGCCTGCCAGCGCTACGGCAAGACCAACGCCTACAATCCCCTTCTTCACAATGTTCTCCTTCACTCTATAGTCACAATAATCCCCACGTGTACAAATAGATAGAAGAATCGTACCCCCCCCCAGGCGGTTTTGGGAAGCACAAACTCGAGGTAGATTGTTAAATTTTCGACAAGCGGCGTGCAGAAAGGCGAATAAAAAGCGACCCGCCCCCTAATACCCCTCACAAAAGAGACCCGTACTCATAAAAGTCACTCGCCGCAAAGCGACCGACCTAAAACGGTCTCTTCTTCACTCCGCTCTAATACGACATGCCCGCACGGCGTACCCGCGGACGACAGCTCGGCAGAGAGCTCACGACGACTAACAACGTTTACTCGCTCTTAATACGGCGCACCTGCAGGCGGCAGCTGCTTGACATAGGCCCACATGCGTTGCTTCTTGCGCTTATCGCCCAGTGCCGCTTCAAAGCCATCGAGCGCCAAAACGCGGCGACCTAAAACATGCGCTACCAGTCCGGGCTTGAGCATGGCGGTGTCAAAGTCTTCAATGGCAACCAAAGCATCGGCGTACGTCTCACGCATGAGGTCCGCTGCTGTGGCATCCAGCAAGATTACAGCCTCGGGGTCAAGCGCTTCCAGAGCCTCACGAAAAAGCGCCTGCGGCAAAGGCTCACCCGCAGGCACGGCAGCTGGCTCGTCAGTTTTGCCAGCCACGGTAGCCAGCGCGCAGAAATCCTCTGGGGCGTAGCCAATCGCGGTAAGTGCTGCGCGCAACGCCTGACCATCTGCGCCGGCGAGCAGGTCTCCGCCTGCGGCTTCTGCATCGTTGAGCTGGCCTTTTACCAGCACAATAGGCGAGAACGCATTGCCCTCCATGCGCACACCGCGTGCACACAGAGCATCGAGTTCCTGACGCGTGGCAGCCAGAATCGCTTGCTTTTTTGCCTCGGTTGAAGTCTGCATGGTCTCTCCCGTCAACGTTTCTGCGCTTATTCTAGCCTGCGCGGGCTGCGCCAAAACTCAGATTTGCGTGCAACCGTTGCTGAGGGCTGGGTATAAGCACAGCGGTTTTAACCATATGCGCCCCGCGCGCTCGAAATAAGGAGTTTCTCATGGCGTCTATCGCAGAGGTCACCGCCAACTCCCTGGATGGCATTATCTCTAGTAGCAAGCCCGTGCTTGTAGACTTTTGGGCCCCCTGGTGTGGCCCGTGCCGCGCGCTTGCCCCCGTGGTCGAACAGGTGGCAGACGAGCTGGCCGACAAGATCTCAGTAGCCAAGTGCAATGTGGACGACAACCAAGACATTGCTATGGAGTACGGCGTGATGTCCATTCCTACGCTCATTATCTTCCGCAATGGCGAAGAAATTGCACGAAGCATAGGCTCGATGCCCAAGGCAAAGCTGATTGAAGAGATTGAACACGCGTTGCAAAACGCTTAAACCCGCACACAAGGCACCCGCCCGGGTGCCTTTTCTTTACGTTAATGGAGAAACTTATGGGCTTTACGCATGTGATTTTTGATATGGACGGCACGGTGCTCAACACGCTGGAAGACCTCGCGCGCGCCGGCAATCACGTATGCAAAGCGCACGGCTGGCCCACCTTTCCCGTTGACACCTACCGCTACAAGGTGGGTAACGGCATGCTCAAGCTGGTTGAACGCTTCATGCCTGCAGAATTTACGGGTGATACGCGTGCCTTTGAGGCCACCTATGCGGAGTTTTGTGCCTACTATGCCGAGCACAGCCAAGACCACACAAGCCCCTACCCTGGCACCCTCGACATGCTGCAGTGCCTCCATGATGCTGGACTCAAGCTGGCTGTTCTTACCAACAAAGATCACGATGCTGCCGTGCCGCTCGCTGAGCACTATTTTGGAGCCGGCACTTTTGATGTGGTGCAGGGCCGTGTGGATGCATTTCCACCTAAGCCCGCCGCTCCCATTACACTGCACGTACTAGAGCAGCTAGGAGCCAGCGCCGACACCACGCTATATGTAGGTGACTCAAACGTCGACGTGGCTTGCGGCCACAACGCTGGCCTTAAGGTTGCAGGCGTGACCTGGGGTTTCCGTGGCCGCGCAGAGTTAGAAGAAGCTGGAGCCGACTACCTCGTGGATACCAACCAGGAACTTGTTGAGCTCGTGTTAGGCGCGTAGGACGAGGCGCCGGCTCGCGCAAGCCACGGTTCGAGCGAGCCACAGTCCACGCAAGCCAACACACACGCTGTACAGCAGCTCGCGGCGTCATCTCGCGGCGCCGCCGCGAGCAAAACGCATCAGCAGGCGTCTAGCACTCGCCGCGCCACATCATGCCCGCTACGCGCACAAAACATCAACTACAGCGTCATATTGGGGTCGGCATCCACATCAAACGACGAGAACTCCCCTGCCGCAAACTTACGGCGCGCAACCTCGGCAATCATGGCTGCATTGTCGGTGCAAGCATCAAGCGGCGGCACCGTTACACGAATGCCCTGGCGCCCCAGCTTGCGAATCATCATCTCACGCAGATGTGGGTTGGCCGAGACTCCGCCGCCAATGCAGTACTCGCAGCAACCCGTAGCATGCAGAGCTCCCTTAGCCTTTTTGTACTGCACATCAAACACAGCTGCCTCAAAGGATGCAGCAAGATCTGGCAGGTGGATGGTGTGTCCCGCCGCTGTTTCGCGCTCGATGTACGACACCACCGCAGTCTTTAGACCAGAGAGCGAGAAGCGGTAGTCGCCCTTACGATTAAGCGCGCGCGGAAAGTCGATGGCCTGCGGATTTCCCGTCTCGGCCAAGCGCGAAATGATAGGGCCGCCCGGGTAGCCCAGGCCCAACGCCTTGGCAACCTTATCAAAGGCCTCGCCCACCGCATCGTCAAGCGTCTCGCCCAGCACCTCGTAGTCGCCCCACGCCTTAACATGCACGAGCATGGTGTGCCCGCCCGAAACCAGCGTAAAGATAAACGGCGGCTCCAGATCAGGCTGCGCAAGCAGGTTGGCAAAAAGGTGTCCCTCCAGGTGATTCACACAGATAAGCGGGCAGCCCGCCGCAAAGGCGAATCCCTTGGCAAAGGCTACGCCCACCACCAGAGCACCCACAAGGCCCGGACCCTGCGTAACGCCCACAGCAGCAAGCTCGGCAGGAGCGATGGGTGAACTAAGCCCCATGGCGCTCGCAGCCTCTTCCAGCGCAGCATCGACCACGCCCACAATGACCTCTACGTGCTTGCGGGAGGCAATCTCGGGCACCACGCCGCCAAAGCGCGCATGGAAGTCAATCTGAGTGGAAACCTGGTTAGCCAGCATATGACCTTCGCGGTCGATGATGGCCACGGCCGTCTCGTCGCAGGAGCTCTCGATAGCAAGCACAAGCTGCGCCTCGGCAATCTGCGTGCGCTCAGCCTCTGTACGCTGTGGCTCGGCAAGCGGCCACACGCGGCATACAGCTGCAGTAGGCTCGGGAGAAGCAGCGTCCACCGGCAACATGAGCGGCAAGTTTGCCGTCATGACAAGTGCATCGTGGCCCTGGCCATAGTAGTTGCGGCGATACCCCGCCTCGTCAAAGCCAAGCGAACGATAGAGCGCAATAGCACCCTCGTTTTCGGCCTCTACCTCGAGCGATGCCGTAGTGCAGCCAAGCATCTGCGCGTCGTAGCTCACGTGTGCCAGCAGCTTGCGCGCAATGCCCTCGCGGCGACGCTCGGGCGAAACCGCAACGTCCAGAATCTGTACGTCGTGTTCCACTACCATGCCGCCGGCTATGCCCAAAAGCTCACCATCGTCGTGCGCCACCCACCAGGAGCGTGGCACCGAAACCTCGGCCGAAAGCTCATCTAGGAACAGCTTGGCCGACCACGGCTCGTGGTGTTCACCCGCAAAACACGTGGCATCAAGAGCAGCTGCAGCCTCGGCATCAGCGGCACCCATGGGGCGGAATTGCAGATGGCGCCCAGCCAGCTCATCAGCCACACCTGTTGTCTCGGTATTGGCACTCTCGCCCAGTCCCAAACGGCGACGCTCGTTTTCTTCAGCGTCAGAAAGACGTGTGTAGATAGGCAGCGCCAAGGCCGGGTCTCCATCGCCCGTGCCACCCGCAAGCATAAGGCTCTCGCCCGTAGGCCACCACAGGTCGCGCTCAATCGCGCGGTCAAGCTCCTCAGGCTCAAGCAGCTTGCCGTAACGGACCAGACCGTCGCCTGTGAGCTTCATCTTGTTCCAGTCGGAACGTGCGCGCCACTCGTCAAAGGCCGCTGCAGCTTTTACCACACGCTCGCGGTCAAACTGCCTATGCACACCAGCTTCGTTTAGCAGGTAGAGCGCCGGATACACCTCGCCGCGCATGGCGTCAGCCACCACACCCAACAAGCCGCGCTCGCCTGCACGCCACGCGCGCCAGGCGCACGCATCAAGCGTAGAGGCGCCCAACAGTGGAACATTCGCGCCGCGTGCCAGGCCTTTTGCCGTAGAGATACCAATACGCACGCCCGTGAACGAACCCGGCCCGCGACCCACCAAGAACGCATCCACATCAGCCACGGTAAGGCCCGCATCTGTTAGCACGGCCTCAACGGTCTGCACGAGCTCCTCGTTGGCATGGCGACGGCACATGTGATCGCGCGCCGCGAGCTTTGCCTCGCCCGTTGCAGAATCAGTCCACGTTACCGCGCAGGCCAACATGT
>CAVJWJ010000007.1:0-46788 GCA_963653375.1 Roseburia sp. CAG:303 | reverse complement strand
AAGCTTTCTACCTGCTATGACCAGCCGGCGCTGGGCGGAGTCTACAAGCTCTCGGCACGTCGAGAGGCAGGGGAGACCATCTGGACACCAGTAGTTAAGCTCTCTGAGCAGCCGTATAAGCGCACCATTCCTGGTTTGCAAAAGATTCGTCGCTTCTATGACGAGGCGGGAAGCCCTGTGTGCGACATGATTTATGACGAGGCATGCACGGCAGGTGTGAGCAACACCATTGTTTCGGTGGACGACGCAGCGCTTGTGGCAGATGTCTCGGGGCTTGAGGGTCGCGAGATTATGGTGCCCATTGTGCGCGATGGTTCGGCGGTGAGCCCGCGTGAGTCCATCGAGGATGCCCGTGCGCGTTGTGCTGCTGCATTGGGTTCGCTCGACCGCGTATACAAGCGCTTCCTCTATCCGCAGACCTATACGGTTGGCATGGAAGAAGGCCTTGCCTCTTTGCGCGATGAGTTGGTGCGCGAGCGCATGGCCGAGACCACGTCGGCATTAATGTGGAAGAAGCGGGGTTAGGGCATGGCTGGTGCTCGTGATATGAAAACGATGGTCGTAAAAATCGGCTCGTCCACTGTGGTGGATGCCGACGGTAAAGCCGATCGCGCGTTTATTGGTAATTTGGCTGATCAGGCCGCTGAGCTGCGCCGTTTAGGCTGGAACCTTGTGGTTGTGAGCTCGGGCGCCATGGCATGTGGCTATAAGGTGCTTGGCTTTGAGAAAAAGCCAGCGGGGGACCTGCCGAGCCTTCAGGCCTGCGCTTCGGCTGGTCAGTGCCTGCTTTCGGCAGCCTATGACGAGGAGTTTCATGCGCGCGATTTGCTGACGTCTCTCGTGCTGCTTACGCGTCACGATACGGCCCGTCGCGCTTCCTATCTGCATGCGCGCGACGCGCTTTTACGCCTGGTTGAGCTTTCTGTGGTGCCGGTTGTAAATGAGAACGACACAGTTTCGGTTGACGAGATTAAGTTTGGCGACAATGACACGCTGGCAGCTCTTGTGAGCTGCCTCGTCTCGGCCGACCTTTGTGTCACGCTCTCCGACATTGATGGCCTTTATACAGCCAACCCCTCGCTTGATTCTTCGGCGGAGTTTATTCCGCGCGTAGAAAAGATCGACGCAAAGATTATTGCAAGTGCGGGAGACTCGTCTACGGCAGTGGGCACGGGCGGCATGATTACCAAAATCCGTGCTGCTCGTATTTTGATGACCGCTGGTATTTCGAGCGCGATTTGTTCTGGTGCCGAGGTAAATCCCCTAGTGCGTCTGGCGCGCGGAGAGAGTGTTGGCACGCTGTTTGTGCCGCCTGCAGATCAACCCGAGATTGCTCCGCGTAAGCTCTGGATTGCACTGGGCGACTCGGCTCATGGTTCTGTGACGGTAGATGCTGGTGCCGCGCGTGCTTTGCGCGCAAAAGGCTCGTCGCTTCTTGCGGTGGGTATTCGCAATGTCGAGGGTGTCTTTAGTGCGGGCGACGTACTTGATGTGCGCGATGAGTCTGGCTTTGTGCTGGCTCGCGGCATTGCGGAGGCCGATTCAGATACGCTTACGCTTGCTGCGGGGCGCCGCCAAGACGAGATTGAGTCAAACCGTTTGCTTGCACAGTTGGGGGATAGGCCGGCGATACACCGCGACAACCTCATTCTCTTCGCCTGATGCACTGGCTTACCGCACCTAGCCCTTCATTCGTCGCTTATGTGCCTAAGCACACCGCGCTCCTCATTTAGGGCTATCTGCGGCAACCCAGCACATCAGGATTTCTCTCAAAGTACGCGTCGTCGGGCTTGACCCTTGCGAACCTTAAGCACCTGGAAAGCTTAGGAAGGACTTTTGGTGCCGAGTGCGCGTCGCTCCTCTTTCGGGCCGACCTTGGGCACCTGGAAAGCTTAGGGAGTTATACGTGCTCAAGCACACTGCGCTCCTCATTTAGGGCTATCTGTGGCAACTTGGTGCATCAGGAACGAGAGTGCTTGGTCACAAATAGGGTCTCTAGGAAAGCCTAGAGACCCCATTGCACGCTGCTTATTCTGTCTGCTATTAGCCTAGAAGAGCTGCTCCAAGTCGCCGCGATTGCGAGCTTCGGCGAGCAAGTGCTTAAAGACTTCGGTGCCATGGTTGCCATCGTGCTCAAACTCGTTGGTAACCCAAGCGTGCGAGTTGCCAACGCGCGAAAGTGTGTCGAGCTGCATGGTCGAGTCCACGTACATATCGTCAAAGTACACCGCAGCCTGCAGGGGCACCTCGTTGGCGGCAAGACGTGCAGGGTCGTAAATCTTGTCCCAAACGGTGTCTTCCATTAGTGTATCCATGGCAGCGCGGAAAGGCTTGAGCTCGGGCATCTCGTCAAACATCCAGGGGAACATGGCCTCGCCCGTAAGCATGAGTGGACGTGCGGCGGGGTCAAACTCGGGATGCTTGGCTTTTTCGGCGGCTGCTGCCCAGCGAATAGGCATAGTGTCGCCATCGGCGTAAATAAATTCTTGCAGCGTCCAGTAGAGCGGATTGGTGGCAGTGGTGGTCCGCTCAAGCGCGCTCATCAAAAAGCCGCCCGAGATGGTAGGAGTGCTGTTGCTCAGAGTGCCGTCCCCGTCTTCAAACGCATGGTCAAGTGCCCAGTGCATACGCTCAAAACTGGGCTTCATGCCAAAGTCGCTGCCAAAGAGCTGCAGACGCTCCACGGTCATGGGGCTTCCATCGGGCAGTGCTGGCTTCTGCTCTGCTAAGGCATCTGCCAGGGCGCCCAAGCGCTCAACATCTTGTGGATAGCGCTCATAGAACTGATTCGTTTTGGCAACCATACGCGGGAAGGTGTGCTCGTACACCTCTGTAGCGCATGCGGGAACGTGCGGAATTCCTCCGCAGGTAAAGCTTGCGGCCACACCTTCGGGGAAAAGCGAGAGATATGTCAGGGTAAGGAAGCCGCCGTAGCTTTGGCCAAGGGTAACCCAGGGCTTGCCACCAAATTGCGTAAGGCGGAGGTATTCAAAGTCGCGCACGATGGAGCTTGCCAGATAACGCTTGAGGAATTCCGCCTGCGCATGAACAGCGTCAGCGCCTGCTGCGGTGGCGCGCTCGCCTAGGCGGGTGATAGTCGTACCGCTTACGCGCTCGGAGCGTCCGGTGCCGCGCTGGTCGGGCAACACAATGCGAAAGTGCTTTACGGCCTCGGCAATCCAGCCATCAGAGCTAGGTGAGAGTGGGCGCGGTGACTCGCCACCAGGACCTCCCTGTAAATACACCAGAAGTGGCAGCTCGGCATTGATGTTTTCGGGCGCGCAAATTACGCGATAGAATAGCTTGACGCTCTCGGGCGCGCCGGCAATGGGAGCTCCGGTGGCACCGCGGCGCATAGTGCTGCCCACCGCCAGTAGGGCAGGTTCAAGCCCTCGCCAATCGAGCGGGACATCAATCGAGTGGTCCTCCACATAGAGGCCAGGAACGTAATAGCTTGCGAGCTTCATGAATGCTCCTTTGCGGTTGTTGTAGTGCAACCATAATAGCCTGCTCGAGTGCGTGCTCAGCGTCTTTTGCATCTGAATTTCGTTTCCGCGCCGCGCTCCACGCGCTGGGGCACATCGGGTAGTATGACGAGTACGAAAACCCGTCTGCAAAGGAGTACTGATGGAAGACGTTGCAGCATACGTGGAAGAGCTTGCTCGTGCGGCAAAGGAGGCTTCGCGTCCCCTGGGGTTTGCCGATGACGCGGCGCGTCAGGCAGCAGTGCGTGCGATGGCTGCGGCCTTACGCGTGCATACAGACGAGATTTTGGAGCAAAACACCCTTGATATGGAGGCTGCGCGCGAGGCGGGAACAGCTGCAGGTCTGCTTGATCGTCTGCTGCTTACCGCAGAACGCATCGATGCTATGGCAGCTGGGCTTGAGAAACTTGCCGATCTGCCCGATCCCGTAGGTCGTGTCCTTGAACATCGTACTATCGATTGTGGCCTTGACCTGCAAAAAGTCAGTGTTCCTCTGGGTCTTGTGGCCATGGTGTACGAGGCTCGCCCCAATGTAACGGCCGATGCTGCGGGTATCTGCATTCGTACGGGCAACGCATGCGTACTGCGTGGAGGCTCCCTGGCACAGCGCTCGTGCGTGGCTATTGCGCATGTGCTTGCTAACGCGGTGGAAGCGTCTGGTTTTCCCCGTGCATGCATCTCGATTGTAGAGACCTGCGACCGAGCAGCCACGGGTGCGCTTATGTCAATGCGCGGCGTGGTCGACGTGCTTATTCCGCGCGGTGGCGCGGGGCTTATTCAGCGCTGTGTGCGCGAGAGCCTGGTTCCGGTAATCGAGACAGGCACGGGCAACTGCCATATCTATGTGCACGAGGCAGCCGACTTTGAAAAGGCTCGCGCCATTGTTATGAATGCCAAGACCCAGCGTGTGGGTGTGTGCAATGCGGCTGAGTCGCTCCTGGTAGACGAGGCTGTGGCGCAGGAATTCTTGCCCCAGATGCTGCGCGAACTTACAGATGCGGGTGTGCTTATTCACGGTGACAAAGCAACATGCGCCATAGCTCAAGCAATGGGGGAGAGCTCGGTTGCGGAGCACGTTGTTGCTGCAATAGAAGAGGACTGGGGCCGCGAGTATCTTGCACTCGAGATGAGTGTCAAGGCAGTTTCTGGGCTCGACGAGGCCATTGCACATGTCAATCAATATGGCACAGGTCACTCCGAGGCTATTGTTACCGAGGATGCGGTTGCGGGTGAGCGCTTCTTGCGCGAGGTAGATGCCTCGAGTGTCTACGTTAACGCCAGCACGCGTTTTACCGACGGTGGCGAGTTTGGCCTGGGTGCAGAGATTGGCATCTCAACGCAGAAACTGCATGCACGCGGGCCGTTTGCAGCAGAGGCTCTTACAACCTATAAGTACGAGATTCGCGGCACGGGTCAGGTTCGCCCGTAGTACGAGTTGGGCGCAAAAATATGCCTGCAGAAACCCAACGTAAGGTTGAGTTTCTGCAGGCATAAGGCTGGCGGTTTAGTTATTTTCTGCCAGCTAGTTCTCATTAAAGGTGGCAATGTCTGCTTCCATGCGGGCTTCAACTTCGTCTTCGCTCGTGCCCAAAGCAATGGCAATTTCTTGCACAGAGCGACGGTGTGCCTCTTTTAGAATGCGCGTGTAGTAGCTGCTGGGCTTCTTGCCACGGTCCTCAGCTGCGCGAATACGGCAGCGCATGGTCTTGGCCACACGCACGGTGGTAGGGGCGCCCTCCTTAAGGAGCTGCTTAAAGTGAGTCTCTTCAAGGGAGCTGTTGCGCTCGGTAAACGGGTCGCACTCAATGCCGGCGTAGTTTGCAAGCAGGGCCTCGGCCTGGTCTTTGTTGATGCAAAGATGCAGGCGATCTGCCTGAGCCGCAGGGTAGAGGAGCTTTGTGCGGGCATGGCCCGTGTGTGCCTCAAGCTCAATCATGGGCGCTGGATCGTCCTTAAAGCCCACAACGGTGCAGACTCCTTGTCCGGGGTGTACAACGTGTTCACCAATCTTAAACATGCTTCCTCCATCTGGTGTGCGCGCAAAGTGCTAAACGGCTCTATTTTGACACATATTGCAAGGTAGGACACAAAAAAAGGTCGACTTGCAGGGCGGTGTGTTAGAGTGGTCACGTTTATGCCAATAAACTGGCTCCACCTTGCGCGAGCGATCAAGAGCTCGCGGGGTGCAATATAAAGGAGGATTCATGCCCCAGGAGATCGAGAAGCTGCTGCGTACTGCTCTTGCTGCTGCCATTGAGGCTGGCGAGCTGCCTGCCTTTGAGCTGGAGGATTGCGCACTTGAGCGCCCGGCCGATACCTCTCACGGCGAGTGGACCTCAACGCTGGCTATGAAGTCTGCCAGGCTTGCTCACTGCGCTCCACGCAAGATTGCCGAGGCTATCGTGGCACACCTTGAGTCTGTTGCCACCATCGAGAAGGTTGAGATTGCTGGTCCTGGCTTCATCAACTTCTACCTCTCGGCAGCAGCTAAAAACGCTGTTTTTGGCGAGGCTCGCGCTCAGGGCATGGACTTTGCCCGCTCCAACATTGGTGGCGGCCAGAAGACGCAGGTTGAGTTTGTTTCTGCAAACCCGGTGGGTCCCATGCATATTGGTCATGGCCGCTGGGCTGCACTTGGCGATTCGCTTTGCCGTGTGATGGAGCATGCAGGCTACGACATTCAGCGCGAGTACTACATCAACGACCATGGCAATCAGATGAACACCTTTGGCAACTCGGTGTCAGTGCGCTATCTGCAGCTGGCAGAGATTATTACCAAAGAAGGCATCTCACTCGAGCAGGCAGTGGAAATTCTTATCGTCGACCGCGATGCTGCCGCTGCAGACGATGCCAATGAGCATCCTGAGACTCACCCGTTCCAGGATGCCTTTGCCGAGGCTCTGGGCAAGGATTCCTACGGTGGCTCCTACATCATCGACGAGGCTGCATACTTCTATGCGACCGATGGTGACAAGTGGGTTTCGGCTGATGCGCATGAGCGCATGATGGAGTTCCGTGAGCGCGGCTATGTGCGCATGCTCGCGGGCATTAAGCAGCTGTGTCACGATGTGAATTGCGACTTTGACAACTGGTTCTCTGAGCGCACGCTTTATGTCAAGGATACGGAGGGCGAGAACGCTGGTACCTCTCCGGTTGATCGCGCCTTTGCCAAGCTCGATGAGATGGGCTATCTCTACAAGAAGGAAGGCGCCCTGTGGTTCCGCTCTACCGATCTGGGCGACGACAAAGACCGCGTGCTTATTAAGGGCGATGGTGAGTACACCTACTTTGCCTCTGACGTGGCTTATCACTGGGATAAGTTCCAGCGTGTTGAGCATGTTATCGACATTTGGGGCTGCGACCACCATGGCTATATCAAGCGCGTGGAGAGCGCCTGCGATGCCCTGGGTTATCCGGGGCGCTTTGAGGTGCTGCTTGGTCAGCTGGTAAACCTGCTGCGTAACGGCAAGCCGGTGCGTATGTCCAAGCGCCGTGGCACCATGATTACCTTCCGTGAGCTGGTAGACGAGGTGGGCTCAGATGCCGCTCGCTATACGCTTATCTCGCGCTCGAGCAACCAAGAGATCGACTTTGACATCGAGAAGGTCAAGGCTAAGACGCAGGACAACCCGGTCTACTACGTGCAGTACGCTCACGCGCGTATCTGCTCCATTCTGCGCCGTGCCGCGGGTGTGACTCCCGAGGAGGCTGCAGAGCTTGGTATGGAGGCAGTGGCTGCCCGCGCCATTGGCGAGGACGTTAATTACGCGCTGCTCACCGATCCTACCGAGCTTGCACTTTCGCGTAAGCTCTCTGAGCTCACTGAGCTTATTGCGGGCTGTGCTCGCGACCGTGCTCCCTTCCGCCTTACGCACTATGCCGAGGAGCTCGCAGGCGATTTCCATGGTTTCTATGCTGCCTGCCAGGTGCTTCCCAGTGAGGGACGCCCTGTGGATCCGGAGCTCTCTCGCGCTCGTCTTGCGGCCTGTGACGCGGTGCGTTCGGTGCTTGCCTTAGTGCTCTCGCTCGTGGGTGTCTCCGCGCCTCAGCACATGTAATACCAGCGCGCGGCTCCTTTGAGCCGTTCGTACAACCAAATAGGCGTTGCCTCAAAACCCGCTCGACAAACGTTGGGCGGGTTTTCACGTTTGTCCTGTTTAACCTGTGAAATATGCACGCTTTAGCGCTATAAAGCATGTTTTATACAAAACAAATTAACCAGTTCTAACTCGTGCATCCTGCTCAAAACGCTCTCCGCAAGCGCGTGGGAAACAACCGTTCAGAATCCAAATGGGCAAGCTGCACATGTTTCTGGCTTGTTTCGCCTCGAGTATATGGCTAGCGACGCGAGAGTCCGAAGGAGGGATACGACGGCACCTCGCGACGAAGTTTTATGTCTGATGTTTTCACAAGGAGGTACACCGTGGACAAACAGACAAGGATCTACGAGATTCTCGAGACGCGTGGCAAGCAGGACAAGAGCCTGGACGTCAAGGTGGGCCAGGGCTACACCGAGGAAGAGATTCCTGCCGCAAGCCCTCGCTTTGAGAAGCTCATCAACATCTACTATCAGATGAAGAACACCATCGACATGGAGATTCCGTACTGGTACAACCGTGTTTGGTGGCAGAATGAGGGCGACGTGCCCGAGATTCGTCGTGCTAAGGCCTATGGCACTGCTCTTGCACACACCACGCCGACCATCTGGCCGGGCGAGCTGCTCGTTATGAACAAGACCAAGAACTGGCGCGGCGCCTTCCCGTTCCCTTGGGTCGACGCTTCCTTCTTCAATGCTCAGGCTGAGGCTCTGCTTGCTGAGGCCGAGGCACCGGCGCTTTCTGAGTCCGATCGTATGTCGGTCGTTGGCGCCGGCGGCGGTAACGTTACCGAGAGCTACGGTAACGTCATTTCCATTGCGCAGAAGTTCGGCATGCGCAAGGAAGAGATCCCCGTCCTCGTAAAGGTTTCGAAGTATTGGGATAACTGTTCTGTTGAGGTTGTCACCCAGCGCTACTCCGAGACCATCCCAGATTACTACAAGTACAAGGCATATCGCGACACCGTTCTGGTTATGTTTGACTCGTGGGCCATCCCTCAGGGCCGCGAGATTATCAACTACTACATGCCGCTTGAGTATGGCTTTGACAAGATCATCGAGATGTGCGACGAGAAGATCGCCACCATCATGGGTCTTGCCGAGGACGGCGACGGCATCCTCGGTATGAGCCGCGGTTACTACTATGTAGCCATGAAGGAGATCACCAAGGGTCTCTCTGCTTGGGCAGATAACTATGGCTTCCGCGCCGAGGAGCTCGCTGCAAGCGAGACCGATCCTCAGCAGAAGAAGGACTACGAGGACATCGCAGTTGTTATGCACAACATTGCGCATAAACAGCCCGCTACCTTCCGCGAGGCTCTGCAGATGACCTTCCTGTGCCACCTGGGCGTTGTGAACGAGGACCCGCAGTCTGGTCAGTCCATTGGCCGTCTGGGCCAGGTACTCGCTCCCTTCTATGAGAAGGACCTCCGCGAGGGCAAGATCACTGAGGAAGAGGCCATCGAGCTGATGGAGCTCTACCGCGTTAAGATCACCTCCATCGAGTGCTTCGCCTCCTCTGGCGTTACCGGCGGCGTTCTTTCTGGTAACACCTTTAACAACCTGGCTCTCGCCGGCCTTGGCCGCGACGGCCTGACCGCTGTGAACCCGGTCGACTACATTGTTGTCGAGGCTGGTACGCGTGCTCGCACTCCGCAGCCTACGCTTTCCATCCTGTACGATGAGAAGACTCCTGAAGAGTTCCTCATGAAGGCAGCTCGCTGCTGCAAGGGTGGCCAGGGCTATCCTGCGTGGATGAACAACCAGACCGGTATGAACTTCATGCTTCGTCAGTATCGCGAAGAAGGCATGACGGTCGAGGATGCTCGCGCTTGGTCGCTCGGTGGCTGCCTTGAGAGCTCGCCTGGTTGCTTCCTGCCGCTGCACTACGACGGCAAGACCACTTGGATTCCTGGCGGCGCTGGCCCAACCGCTGGTACCGGTATTCACTTCACTGGTCTGCCTAAGCTGCTTGAGCTCGTGCTCACCAACGGCGTTGATAAGCGTACCGGCATCAAGGTCTTTGAGCCGCATAATCGCAAACTCGAGACCCTCGACGATGTCTGGGATGTCTGGATGGGCTACATGCGTGAGCTCTGCGACATCTCGCTTAAGGTCAACAACATCCAGATGGACATCTGGCGCAAGAATAACCCGCCTGTGGTTGCCTCCCTGCTTAAGCCCGACTGCTTCACCAAGGGTCAGACAATCGCCAACATGGGTTCGCGCTACAACGGCACCATCAACTTCGAGTCTTGCGGTACGGTAACCTTCATCAATGCCATGGCCTCCCTCAAGAAGAACGTGTTTGACGACAAGGCCTTCACGCTCGACGAGATGGTCGACGCCATGATGAACAACTTCGGCTTCAAGACCGCCTTCGAGACCGGCGTGTTCTCGCCTGACCGTCGCGAGGCTACCGACCTGGCACCGAAGTACGAGAAGATCTTCACCGCCTGCGTCAACGCTCCTAAGTTCGGCAATGCTGACGACTATGTCGACAGCCTGATGGTTCACTATCAGGACCTCATGGGCGAGTTCCTGCCGACGCTCAAGAGCTACTACGGCAAGAAGTACTACATGTGCCAGATCTCCGTGTCTACGCACGGCCCGCAGGGTGCTATTACCCTCGCAACCGCCGATGGCCGCCTGGCTGGCGTTACCTACTCCGATGGCTCCGTCTCGCCGGCTGCCAACACGGACAAGAACGGCATCTACGCGGTATTTACCTCCGCTACCTGCTACGACCACTCCAGGAACCAGAACGCTCAGATGAACGTCAAGATTCACCCGAGTGCTGTGGCCGGCATCAACGGTACCCGCAAGCTGCTGGACGTCATTCGCGCTTACATGCGCAAGGGCGGCTTCCATGTGCAGTTCAACATTACGTCGTCCAAGACTCTGCGCGATGCACAGAAGAAGCCCGACGATTACCGCGACCTCATGGTTCGCGTGGCTGGCTTCACCCAGTACTGGTGCGAGATCGGTAAGCCCATCCAGGATGAGGTTATCTACCGTACCGAGTACGAGATGTAGTTAAGAGGAGCTGTTTTAGATGAAACATTACGAGTGCAAGCACTTTCTGGCTCTCGACTGCGAGAAGGGTATGTGCGCCCTCAGCAAGATGATGGTGCCGCTCGACGGCGAGGGCTCTGACGCCTGCCCCAACTTTGAGTGCGGCAAGCTGTGCAAGTTCTGCGCCAAGTTCCACGATGCCGACGAGCACGGCATCGGCACCTGCTCAGGCTTCGATGTTGAGGACTGGGCCTACGGTGACTGCGGCGCCTTTGCCTGCGAGAAGTTCGCTGCTAAGGAGTAGCTGCTAGCTTTCGTCCATAGCGGACGGTATTTGTCCCGGCCGGCCCTCGCCTGGTCGGTCGGGACTTCTTTTTGTAATCGCGCGATCGGAGGGGTCTCATGAGCGCCGAGCCTACGGGCATGATTTTTGATATTCAGAGCTACTCGGTGCACGATGGTCCTGGTTGTCGTACCAACGTGTTCTTTACGGGTTGCCCCTTAAAGTGCCGCTGGTGTGCCAATCCAGAGAGCTGGAGGCCCAAGCTTCAGTTTATGTTTGCCGAGCGTGTATGTAAGTGGGATCAGGGCTGCTCTGCTTGCCGCAACGCTTGCCCTAATGGCTCGCTGACCTTTGACGAAGAAGGTCGCCCGCATGTTGACTGGAAGATTTGCCACGACTGCGAGACTATCGAATGCACAAAAGCCTGTGCAGCTGGTGCCCTTAAGCAGTGCGTTCGCATTATGACGGTCTCTCAGCTTATTGAGACCTTGCGCCGCGATTACAACAACTGGGGTTCTGATGGCGGTGTTACCTTTACCGGTGGAGAGCCTCTTATGCATCACGTCTTTTTGGATGAGGTGCTCAAAGAGTGCAAGAAGCTCTCGATGCATACTGCCATCGAGACGAGCGCACACACCACAGAAGAGATCTTCCTGAAGATCTTTCGTCGTATTGACTTTGCGTTCATCGACGTTAAGAACATGGATGACGAGGCGCACAAGTGGGGGACTGGGGTCTCCAATGAGCGTACGCTCAACAACATTCGCGCTCTCAAGAAGTCCGGTTGGCCTGGTCGTTTGGTATTGCGCCAGCCTACTATCCACGGCTTTAACGACAGTGACGAGAACGCAAAGCGGCTCATTGAGTTTATGAACGAGAACGGTTTGTACGAGATCAACCTGTTGAAGTTCCATCGTTTGGGTCAGACCAAGTGGGAACAGCTGGGCAAGACCTACGAGTATTCCGACCATGGCGACATGACCATGGAGCGTATGAGCGAGCTGCAGGATTTGTTCCTCGAAAACGACATCGCCTGCTATGTGGGCGACGACACGCCGTTCTAACTGATAGGGATAACCAAAGAAGGGAGCGTTGAACATGGTTTTCGACGCAACCGCGTATTCGGCAACGGTTAACGATTATCGTTGTCGGGGAGACTTAGCTGCTCTTGAGCAGTACCTGCAAAACGAGGTTGAGCGCCTGCGTGAGGCTGCAGAGATCTGTGCAGGAGGCTCGTGCTGCTGCGGTAAAGACAAGGCGATGCTCGAGGCAGAGGACGCTGAGTGGCAGCATAACCGAGAGCAAGGCTTGGTGCTTGCGCTCTCTGATTTGGCAGATCTCTATCGTGGCTCTGGAGCTTGGGTAAAGTGCCTGCAGACCTATGAGGATCTGCGCCTTGCATTGGTTGATGCAGGTCTGGAGGGCACGCCTGCCTATGCAAGTGCTCTGGTAAATGCAGCTTATGCCTGCTTAGATGCCACTGACCCCGAGCGAGCTGCGCGCCTGTTGGGTGATGCACTGTGCGCTATTGACGCAAACGATGATGACCTGATGCCTGTCAATGTGCTGCGCGCTCGTGCTCACGACGCCCTAGCAGTCTCTTGGGCTATGCGTGGCTTTGCAGAGCAAGCAGCGCATGAAGCTGAGGTTGCGTCTGACTCTGTGGCTGCAGCGGCCGAGACGGGCGAGGACTTTATTGGCGCACTCTCCAATCATGTGGCAACGCTTGCACAGGTGGGTCAGGCCGACCGTGCACTTGCGGTACTGGGGGAGACGCTTGATGGCGCTGATGTGCTTCCTGCAGATGCGCGCTACACCCTGATGAATCTAAAGGCAATGGTGCTCTACCGCGCAAAGCGCTTCCATGAAGCTGCGGATGCGCTTGTTGAGCTTATTGACCTTGCTCGTGCCGAGGGCGGACTTGCGGCTCAATTGCCGTCGCTTGCCCGTAACGCGGCAACTATGTATTCCCGTGCCGGTGAGACCGAGCGTGCGCAAGAGCTCGCATCGCTGGCTGATCAATTGGAAAGCTGAGGTACCTCTCATGGCCTCTATTACCAAAGAAACGGCCAAAAAATACGGTCTGTGCACCGTGGCGGCTGCATGGCTCGCCGTGTTCTGCCTGTTTGGCTATCGCTCCTCGTTCTCCATCATGCAGACCTCGCTTGTTGAGGGCATGGGTTGGACATCTACTCAGGCTTCCCTGGGTTACTGCTTCATGATGACGTTCTACGCCATTACCGCATTCCTCTCCGGCACGCTCATCGATAAGCGTGGCACCAAGCCCACCTATCTCATTGGCGCTGTGTGCTGCTTCTTGGGATTCTTCCTTACCTCGTTTATTCCTGAGGGCGTCTCCTGGTCGTTCCCGGTTTACCTGCTCAGCTACGGCGTATTTGCAGGTATCGGCACTGGCATGCTGTGGGTTTCTTCCACCATTTCATGCCGTAAGTGGTATGTTGGCGCCGAGTATGGCTCTAAGTGGGGCCTTGCCTTCATGGGCGCTCCTATGGCTCAGCTGCTGCTGACGATTGTTGTTTCGCCTGTTCTTAAGAGCGCTGGCTGGTCGGTAGGCATGAAGCTCCTCTCCGTCATCATGGCCGTTATGCTGCTCATTGCTGCTGCGGTAGCTAAGCCCATGCCGGACAAGGTTGGTGCTCAGCCCTTTGGTCTTGATTCGCTGCCTAAGAAGGATGCTCCTGCTAAGCCTGCTCACGAGTGGACCATTGGCGAGGCTTTTAAGACCCGCGCTCTGTGGTGCGACATCTTTGCCTTCATGTTTGCAGCGGTAGGCGAGTTCCTCATCTGGTCTCAGATTGTGCGCTTCTTCTCCATCGACCTGGGCTGGACGCAGGAGTCTCTCTTTGGTCTGCCGCTTTCCAACGTCGTCTATATGCTCATCGGCTTTGCGGGCATCTTTGCTATGCCTATCACCGGTAAGGTTTCCGACGCTCTCGTGGTTAAGATGGGTGTGGAGCGTCCTGCTCGCCGCATTATGCTGATTGCATCCCCGCTCTTTGGTCTTGCTGGCTGCGTCTGTGCACTGACTGGTCAGATGCCGCTTGTTATTTTGGGCATGGTTCTGCTGGCTGTGTACTGGGGCATCGAGCCCGGTGGCGCTGCTGGTTACGCTGGTACCGTCTTTGGCGGCGCATCCCTTGGCCGCATCTGGGGTCTTGCAACCCTGATCATCATGGGCATTGGTCCCTCGTTCGGCACCTTCATGGGCGCCTTCCTCTATGACATGACTGGCACCTACACCACGTCGCTCTACTTTGGTCTGGGTGCCTACGTGGTATCCACCATCTTCGCTTTGCTGCTCCCCAGCAAGATTAAGGGTGAGGAGTAATCGTTAAGCGGCTTTGAGCCGTACAACACGTCCCCTCTTCTCGGTCGGACGCATTGGTACCAACGCCTGATAGGTGCCCGTGCGCCCGACTTTTTGTACATTGATATTTAGTTGCAAGATAAAGAGGGCCTCAGATTTTCTCCTTCGCTGGTCCTCGCCCTTCGGGCTGCGGAATCGCTCAGGAGAATAATCTGAGGCCCTCTATTACTCGACGACCTATCCGTCCCAAAAAGCCAGAATGTCTCTGTATCCTTCTGAAAGATGTCTGGAGCGCGCAGCGCGACCAGCTTTCAGAGGGATACAGAGACATACACCGGCTATATGGCTTGAAAGGATAAGAAAGGAGAAAATCTGGGGCTTCTTCTGTCTAGTGCGTTTCCGCTACACGAGCGTCGCTATGAGCTCTGCAGCTTTGGCAACGGAGATGTCCTGGCGCACACTCTTGTCTTCGCCGCTGTTGGCAAAAAGCCCAACGAGCTCTTCTTCTGAGACGGGATAACCGCTGCTCAGGCGTTTAATCTCAATAGTGTATTCTTCGTCTGTTGCCTCAAGCCCTTCTGCCTTGGCAATAGCAAGAAGAACTATGCGCTGTCGCAGCTGCTGTTTGGCTTGAACCTCAAAGTCGCTAATGAGCGCTTCTTTGGTGGTCTTCATGGCTTCAAGATAGCCATCGAGCGTGAGTTGATCTGTCTCGAGTTTTTGCTCTAGGGTGCGGCCCATCGCAAGGGCGCGCTCGTGGGCGAGTGTCTTGGGAACACGAAACACACTTTCGTTAGCAATGCGTGAGATGAATGCTGACTGAAGCAGGTAAATACGCGTTTGTTCAACATCTGCACCTGCTGCGGCCTTGGCTTGTACCTCTGCCTGAGCACGCTCTTCGTCGTTGAGCTGAATGGCGCGGTAATCGGCAAGCTGTACCGCAATCTGAAAGCCCTCGTAATTAATGTTAATGGGCTTCTTCTGATCTGTCATAGTGGGTTCCTATCAGTTGTTTTCCATAAAATCCAAGGCTGGGCTGGCAATATCGCGCAGACGCTCCATGTTGACAATCTTTACCAGGCCTGTCTGCTCGTACGAGATTATGTTGCCTGCTTCAAAGTCATCCAAGATGTTGTACAGATTGCGCCTGCTAATGCCTAACAGCGAGCATTCCTTAGAGAGGTTGCAGATATAGCACTCGCCATCTTTTTGCTCTTGGAGTAGGTGTACAGCAAAGCGCTGACGCGGTGTAAACAAATCAAAAGAAAGACGGCGGCGATACATCTCGTACAAACGCGAGCTCATTTTGAAGTAGAAGAACAGACGAAAATCGTCCTGCTTAATCAGCTTGCTAAACAGGCCATTGGGAATGCGGATGAGGGTGCAAGGGGTTACTGCAATGCAGTCACAGTAAAAATTTTGACCCCAGTAGCGGCTCAGATGCCCCGTAAATTCGTCTTCCATGTTGTCGTCAACGTGTACACGCTTGCCGCTGTGTGAGGTGGCAACTACCTCGATGTTGCCTTCGATGATGTACCAGTAGTCTTCGCCGCGGGCCACGGAATTGGTGATGCACTCTCCCTTGCCAAAACGGTACAAAATTCTGCACTCGGGACAGTCCTTTATGAACGGGTAAATGCCCGTTTCTTCGAGTTTCACGGCGTCCTCCCTTGTGGCCGGAAACAAAAGTAACCTAGTTTTTACACAGTGTGCAGCATGCACCTTGTCCCTTACCTGTGCATTGTGCGCATCAGTGGGGCAACTGGTTGAATTCATCGGTGGGCAACTATTAAAAACAATACCTAATACTTGTAGTAGAAGTACCTAAGCCTAGCCTTAGTGTTCGCCATGTGACTCAGGCCAAAGCTGAGGTTTTGTTTTCATTTTTAAGCGTTGTGTTATAGTGTGGGGCAGCGAAACACGCTAGTTCCCTTTTTAGAGCTATATCACCTCATTCTTCTACATCTGTTGTATGCGCTGCGGTTGCGCAATGCATAGGGAAGACGCACATCACTTTTGGACATCAGTCGCAATGGGCGACTGCCTATAGGAAGGTATTTCGCATGAAGTTCTTCATCGACACCGCGGATCTTGACGAGATTGCCGAGGCTAAAAGCTGGGGCTGCTTGGCAGGTGTAACCACCAATCCGTCGCTGTACGCGCGCACGGGTGGCAAGCTTGTCGACTTTGAGCCGCATATGCTCAAGATTGCCGAGCTATGCGAGGGTCTGCCGGTTTCGGCTGAGTCTACTGCTACCACCAAGGAAGGCATGATCGAGGAGGGTCGCCGTCTGGCGTCGCTTGCTCCCAACATTGTGGTTAAGCTCCCGGTGTGTGAGGCTGGTTTGGCTGCTACACATGCGCTGGCTGCCGAGGGCGTTCGCATTAACATGACGCTCGTGTTCTCTGCTACGCAGGCGCTGCTTGCTGCTAATGCAGGCGCTCGTTATATCTCGCCGTTTGTTGGCCGTTTTGACGACATTGCCGAGGATGGTATTGAGCAGCTCGCCAATGTGGTTACCTGCATTCAGAACTATGACTGGACAGGCAAGAACGTTGATAACCAGGTGGAGATTATTACTGCCTCGGTGCGCACGCCTAACCATGTAACACAGGCAGCACTGCTTGGCGCAGACATTGCTACTGTGCCGTTTGCCGCACTTAAGAAGTGCCTGCAGCACCCGCTGACCGACCGCGGTTTGGCAAGCTTTGAGGCCGACTGGAAGAAAGTAGTTGAGCAGGCATAGTGGCAGCAGAAGATAACACCACACCTATCGATTTTTCCGCAGCAATGCCGGCTCCCACATCGGCAGCTGCGCCTTCAACAGAGGCTGAGGCTCCCGCACGTCCGCGTCGTGGTCGCAAGCCTAAGGCTGAGACAGAGGCTGCAGTGGCTTCTGTAGAGGGCGAGGCGGCTCCGGCTCGTCCGCGCGCACGTCGTACGACCAAAAAGGCTGCTGCTGAGGCTGAGGTTTCACCCGAGATTGCGCAGGCACGTGCTTTAGCTCAGATTACGCAAGCACAGGTAGTGCGCGAGGAGCGCAAGCGCGCTGAGCACAGCGAGGAACTGCTTGCTGGTGAGGCGGCTCCTGCGCCTGCGAAGCGCAGGCCTGGCCGTCCTCGCAAAACTGCAGCCTCCGAGGCTGTAGTGGCAGCGCCCGAGGCCAAGGCAGCTCCTGTTGCGGAGGGTACTGTTGCGGCTGAGGTGCCTGCAAGTCCGCGCCGTGGCCGCAAGCCTAAGGCAGTTGTTGAGGCTGATGCTGCTGCAGCTGCTGTAGCGCCTGAGGCGAGCCCGGCAGCTGAGGCTGCTCCTGCAGCTACTCCTGCAGCTGAGCACCCCGCGGCTGTAGTGCAGGATGCGCCTGCGCCTGTCGCAGATGAGGATACGCGCCCTGGTCGTGCACGTCGTGGCCGTAAGCCTCGGGCAGCTGAAGCAGGGGAGGGTGAAGTCGCTTCTATGGATGAGGCCTCCTCTAAACCTGCAGCTGAGGAGCAGCAGGTAAAGCCTGAGCAGGCTGAGGCTGCAGCTCCTGCATCCGATGTGCCTGAGGCTCAGTACGAGGGTAAGCGTCGCCAGCACCAGAACCGCCGTGACCGTGGCGAGCAGGGCCGAGGCGATCGTCCTGACCGTAACGACCGCAATGATCGTCGTCAGAACCGCCAGCAACGCAATAAGCAGCGCGGCGGCCGCTATAACAACGCCCCTGTTGAGCCAAGCCTCACACGCGAAGAGCTCTCTGCTATGAAGGTGGCTGAGCTGCGCGAGAAGGGCAAGGAGTTTGACCTCGAGGTTGTTGGCAAAAAGAAGGCCGAGCTTGTCGAGGAAATTTATGCTGCTGCAGCTCGTGCTGAGGGCTTCCGCGACATCAAGGGCATTCTCGACATTGCTAACGATGGCTTTGGCTATATTCGTGCGCATGGCTACATGCCCAGCCGCGACGATGCGTTTGTGCCTGCCAACATGGTGCGTGCAGCGCGTCTGCGCTCGGGTGACCTTATCGAAGGTACCCTGCGCCCCTCACGTGCAAACGACAAGTTCCCTGGTCTGGCCAAGATTGCTTCTATTAACGGCAAAGACCCTGAGGAAATGCGCCATCGCCCCAAGTTCTCCGAGCTTACGCCTATCTATCCTAATGAGCCGCTCAAGATGGAACATGGCCGCGACTCTATTACGGGTCGTGCCATCGACATTGTGTCGCCCATTGGCAAGGGTCAGCGTGGTCTGATTGTCTCGCCTCCCAAGGCGGGTAAGACCACCATCCTTAAGAAGATTTGCCAATCCATTGCGGCTAACAACCCTGAGGTTTACCTCATCTGCCTGTTGGTAGACGAGCGCCCGGAAGAAGTTACCGACATGGAGCGCTCCATTAAGGGCGATGTGGTGGCTTCGACCTTCGACATGCCGGCTGACAATCACACACGCGTTTCTGAGCTCGTAATCGAGCGTGCTAAGCGCATTGTAGAGATGGGCGGCGATGTGGTGGTTGTGCTCGACTCCATTACGCGTCTTGCGCGCGCCTACAACCTGGCTGCTCCGGCTTCTGGCCGTATTCTCTCCGGTGGTGTTGACTCTGCGGCGCTGTATCCGCCTAAGCGCTTCTTGGGTGCGGCTCGTAACATCGAAAACGGTGGCTCGCTTACCATTTTGGCTTCGGCACTCATCGACACAGGCTCCAAGATGGACGAGGTGATCTTTGAGGAGTTCAAGGGCACGGGCAATATGGAGCTCAAGCTCGACCGTGAACTTGCCGATCGCCGTATCTTCCCGGCTATCGACCCTGTGGCTTCTGGCACGCGTAACGAGGATTTGCTCATTGACGAGAACATGCGTCCCTTTGTGTGGGGTATCCGTCGCATTCTTGCCAACATGAACAACACCGAGCGTGCTGCTGCGGCGTTTATTAAGGGTCTGAAGGGTACTAACACCAACGAGGAGTTCCTGATCCGTTCGGCCAAGAAGGCTGCCGATCACGAGGCTTCGGTATAGCAATTCGAGAAAGGCGCGGGTCCTTTTTAGCTCTGTCTACGTTCTGAGTAAGAAGGCCTTAGAGTGCCAATCTTTTTGTTCGTCCAAGTTTCGAGTAAGAAGACCTCAGGTTATTCTTCTGAACGATTCCGCAGACGCGAAGCGTCGAGGACCAGTGAAGAAGAAAACCTGAGGTCTTCCTAGTTAACGTGGCTTTTGCGCGAAGAAGAAAATCTAAGGCCTTCTTAGTTAACGTAGCGTACCATTGTTGCAAACAAGCGCCTGTTCTCGCATAATATCGATAATACGCGACGGAACATGCAGATGAAACGTACCAAAATCCGTTGCTTGGGCTTTTGCCCCGGCCATCACTTCATCCGTTTCCGCAGGCGCGCAGGCGCGTTTCGGCTGCTCTATGCTGCTGTTTCGCGGGGATAGGTAGATGGAAACGAAAGGGTCTGGACATGGCTTCCAATCGTCACGAGCATCGAGCACTTGTCGCCGGCCTGTCTGTGGGCGCCGGTTTGGTTATTCCTGCGGCTGCTTTTGCAGCAACGATTCCCTTTGACGATGCGCACGCTTTTGTTACCGCTGCTGCTCTGCCGTTTGCTGTGGGTTCCCTTGCAGGCGTAGGTATCCATGCGTTGAGCTCGTACGGCGTTGCTGCACATGCGGAAGATCTTGATCAGGCAGCTGAGCGCGCACAGGCTCGTGCTAAGGCTCGCTCTGAAAGCGCATATACGGCTCGCCGCGAGGGCGTGCCGGTTATCTCCCGCGCTATGGATGCTATGACCGAGGAAGAAGCATGGGCCGATATTGATTCGCTGCTTGACGCGAATCGTGACGTGAGCTGCGATCCTATTCGCTCTAAGGATATCTATCAGATTGCCCTTGAGGAGATGGCGCGCGACGCTCAGGAGGCTGAGGAAGCTTATACCGCAACTACTGCAACGAGTGCAACGCCTGCTGCTGCGGCCAGTGCAACTTCTGCCGCTCCCGATACCACGGATGTGTTTGTTTCGCTTGCGGGCCTCACCAATGCACAGGCTGCTCCTGTAGTCTCTGCAGCCGAGACAAGCGCCTTTATGCTTGATGATTTGGAAGAGCCAGAAGACATTGCTCCCGAGGTTCCTATGATCGACTACACCGGTCATGAGGATATGTGGGCTGCTGCTTTGGCAATTCTCGAAGAAGACGACGAGGTGGCTCTCGTTGTAACGCCTGCTTCTGCTGTAACTTCTGCTCCCGCGGCAAGCTCCGTTGTGACAAGCCCTGATGCCACGGTTATGATGACGAGCGCAGACGAGACCTTTGCCATCTCGGCCGAGCGCATGCAGGCCATGGCTGCTGGCGGGCGCAATACCGAGGCACATGCCCACGTGAACAAGCTTGTAGAGGACGAGATGGAGCAGGTTCCCTCGCAGAGCCTCCGCAATCAGAGTCGTGAGTATCTGCGTGTCATTCAGGGCGGCACCATGTCTATGCCGCTGGTTTCCGCGGAGGCATAAAGCGATTATATGCGTTGGCCTAGATCAACATTCAATACTCCTTGGGGTCCGGTCTCTTGGCTGGGCCTCTTGCTTTCTGTCGCTATGATGCTTTTTATCTGGGGCAACTCACTTGTTCCGGGAACTGGTTCTTCTGGTTTGAGCTTGACGGTGGTTGTTGCCATTCGTTCGGCTTTAGATGCGGTTGGACTTCCTTCCGCTTGGGTCTCCAACCTACTGGTGCGTAAAGCTGCACATTTCACGGAGTATATGGTGCTAGGCATTTTGGTTTCACATGCCATGCTGAGCGCTGCGCCGTGGCAGAAAAAGAGGCTCCTGCTGGCAGTAGTAGTGCTAGTTCTCGTGCCCTCGATTGACGAGACCATTCAGCTCTTTGTACCTGGCCGCTGTGGTGCTGTGACCGATGTGATGATAGATTGCAGCGGCGCTACCTGCGGAGTGCTGCTGCGGTCGCTTGCTTCGCGTAAATCCCGTGGGTAGAGGCGTGTGTCTTTCAAAAAAGTTAAAATTGCCCCTTGCAGCCGTGGGTCGGTGAGTGCATAATAGTCAAGCGCTTTGAGAGAGGCACATGGTGGGTGTAGCTCAGTTGGCTAGAGCGACGGGTTGTGGTCCCGTAGGTCGAGGGTTCGAGTCCCTTTACCCACCCCATCATCTCTCATGAGGCATTGGACCGTTAGCTCAGCTGGCTAGAGCAGGGGACTCTTAATCCCAAGGTCCAGGGTTCGAATCCCTGACGGTCCACCATTTGCTTCTTGCTCCTGTGAAGGAGTTTTTTATTGGACCGTTAGCTCAGCTGGCTAGAGCAGGGGACTCTTAATCCCAAGGTCCAGGGTTCGAATCCCTGACGGTCCACCATTTGCTTCTTGCTCCTGTGAAGGAGTTTTTTATTGGACCGTTAGCTCAGCTGGCTAGAGCAGGGGACTCTTAATCCCAAGGTCCAGGGTTCGAATCCCTGACGGTCCACCATTTGCTTCTTGCTCCTGTGAAGGAGTTTTTTATTGGACCGTTAGCTCAGCTGGCTAGAGCAGGGGACTCTTAATCCCAAGGTCCAGGGTTCGAATCCCTGACGGTCCACCATTTGCTTCTTGCTCCTGTGAAGGAGTTTTTTATTGGACCGTTAGCTCAGCTGGCTAGAGCAGGGGACTCTTAATCCCAAGGTCCAGGGTTCGAATCCCTGACGGTCCACCATTGAATTTAGAGCCCGGGGCCATGCGCCTCGGGCTTTCTTGTTTATTTCAGGCTGTCTAGAACCCTTTCAGGTAAAGTTAACCACAGTTGAATTTCATGCAGCGCATGCTTGGGCTTGCGCGTGCTGGCATTAAGAATGGATGCAACATGCTCGATAAACGGCTTTTAGCGCTGGTTCCTGCCGCCATGCGCCATGTAATCGCCACGGTTGTGTGGCAATGGATGGGGCTTGCCGGCAACGTGGCTTTGGTGTGGAGCATTGCTCGCATTCTCGCCGCGCTTGTAGCTGGCCAAGATTTTCCTTCTGTTGTATGGCTTCTTTTGGTGGCTGCTCTTTTAATTCGTGTGGCGGCTGCTCGCATGAGCGCGCGTGAGAGCTTTGCGGCTTCGCAGGATATTAAGCGCACGCTGCGCCGTCGTATCTATGAAAAGCTGCTCGTGCTGGGTCCTAGCTATACGGAGTATGTTCCTACAGCTGAGGTTGTACAGCTTTCTGTAGAGGGCTGTGAGCAGCTTGAGACCTACTTTGGGCAGTATCTTCCACAGCTCTTCTATTCTGTGGCAGCGCCTCTTACGCTGTTTGCTGTTGTTGCTCCCATTAGCTTGCCTGCGGCCATTGTATTGCTCCTCTGCGTGCCGCTCATTCCGGTGACCATTGTTGCGGTGCAAAAGGTTGCCAAGCGCATCTTGGGCAAGTATTGGGATCGCTATGCCGAGCTGGGCGATAACTTTTTGGAGAATCTCCAAGGACTTACTACGCTCAAGATTTACCAGGCCGATGCCGCGCGTCACGAGGCCATGAATTGCGAGGCAGAGCGCTTTCGCATCATTACCATGAAGGTCCTCTCTATGCAGCTCAACTCCATTATTGTGATGGATATTGTTGCGCTGGGAGGAGCAGTGGCTGGCATGGCCGTGGCCCTGTTCGCCTGTGCGGCGGGTGCTATTGATCTTTTTGGCTGCCTGTTTATCATCCTTATCTCGGCTGATTTCTTTTTGCCCATGCGTCAGCTGGGTTCGTACTTTCATGTGGCTATGAACGGCATAGCGGCGAGTGAAAAGATCTTCAAGTTTCTCGAACTCCCTGAGCCGCCGGCTCGTACGTTGGAGCCTGCTGCGGGGGACTGCTTTGCTCTGCGCGGTGTTTCTTTTGGATACGTGCCTGAGCGCCAGGTGCTGCAGGGCATAAACCTTGATGTTGCTGTGTGTGGCATGACAGCTGTGGTTGGCGAATCTGGCAGTGGTAAGTCTACGGTGGCAGCGCTGCTTCGCGGTGCTCAGCCGGGCTACTCGGGCGAGGTGCTTTTGGGTACTGCGCAGGTGCGTGATATTAACCCGGTGGCGCTTTCCAACTATGTGACCTATGTTGGGCTGGGTGCACATCTTTTTGCAGGTACGGTGCGAGACAATCTCTTGATGGCAGCGCCTGATGCCGCCGACGAAGACCTCTGGAGCGCTCTTGAACAGGCCAATCTAGCAGCTTTTTTGCGTGAGCAGGATGGTTTGGACACGCTTCTTACTGAGGGTGCGGTAAATCTATCTGGCGGCCAGTGCCAGCGCCTTGCACTTGCCCGTGCCGTGCTGCATAACTCCGCGGTTTACATTTTTGATGAGGCTACCAGCAATGTGGACGTAGAGAGCGAAGAAGCCATTATGGCGGCTGTGCGTCGCCTCGCGCGCAATCATGCGGTGGTAATCATCAGCCATCGTTTGGCAAACGTGGTGGATGCACAGCGCATTTACGTGTTGGAGGCGGGGCACATAGCAGGGAGTGGTACGCACGCTGACCTGCTCAACGATTGTCCTACCTACGCTCGACTGTGGCAAACGCAATCCGAGTTAGAAAGCTTTGCGGCAGCAGGGGCTGCAGGCGCAGTAAACGAGAAGGTGGTATGCCATGGCACAGAGGAGTAACGCGCGCGTTATGTGGCGCATGTTGGGCTTGGCAGGTCCGCTGGCCGGTTGGATGGTACTTGCTGTGGTTTGCGGCGTCCTTGGTTTTTGCTGCGCTACGGGCATTCCGGTGCTTGCAGCCGAGGCGATTTTTATCGCTCAGGGAACAGGCGTCCTTACGTGGAGTCTGAGCGTTGCTGTAGTAGTGCTTGCTGTTATGGCAGTGGCTCGTGGCGTTTTACATTACATCGAGCAGCGCTGCAATCACTACATTGCCTTTAAGTTGCTTGCTCATGTGCGCGACCTTGTTTTTGCGGCGCTTCGCCGGCTAACGCCCGCCAAGCTTGCTGGTAGCGATAGCGGCGCGCTTATCTCGACCATCACGGCCGATGTCGAGCTGCTCGAGGTTTTCTACGCGCACACCATCAGTCCTGTGTGCATTGCGGCTCTCATGGCTGTGGTAATGGCGTGCTTGCTAGGTGCTATTCATTCTGCGCTTGCGGGGTTTGCGTTGTGCGCTTATGTGCTGGTAGGAATTGCGGTGCCAGTGCTCGTGTCGCGCGCTTCTGGAGTGGAGGGCCGCCACAGTCGCGACCTTGCTGCCTCGCTTTCGGGTTTTGTGCTCGATAGCTTGCGTGGTTTGAGTGAGGTTCTGCAATTTAACGCAGGTGCAGCTCGTTTGACTGAGCTTGACCGCAAAAGTCTTGAGCTGGTGGAGTCTCAGCGGAGTCTTCGCCATCGTGCTGCCCAGGGCCAGGCGGCAACCACAGGAGCCATCATGCTGCTCAGTTGCGCACAAATGGCGCTTGCGTACATGCTTGCCACAAGTGGAGCTATTTCGTCTGAGGGCGCAGTGCTGGCTACAGTGGCAACCTTTAGCTCGTTTGGTCCGTTTGTTGCCCTTGCAAACCTTAGCTCAACGCTGCAGGGAACGTTAGCTGCGGGCGCTCGCGTGCTTGATATTTTGGACGAATCTCCGCTGGTAGAAGACGTATCTGATACTGCTGGCGCGAATCCTGGATTTACGGGCATGGCGGTCCAGGATGTCTCATTCTCCTATGCGCAGACGGGTGAGCAGATTCTGGATAACGTTACCGTATCGGTTGAGCCGGGCCAGATTGTTGGCATCTCGGGCAAGAGTGGCTCAGGCAAGTCAACGCTTTGCCGTCTGCTTATGCGCTTTTGGGATGTCGACAAGGGCTCCGTCTCTCTTTCTGGAACCGATGTGCGCCATGTGGCTACCAGTGCTCTGCGAGATGCGGAGGCCTTTGTGGAGCAGGATACGCATCTCTTCCACGATAGTATCCGCGACAATCTGACCATCGCTAAGCCCGATGCTACAGATGCTGAGCTTGAGGCAGCATGCCGCGCTGCGAGTGTTCACGACTTTATCTGCAGCTTACCTGCGGGCTACGACACCATGGTGGGTGAGCTGGGCGATACGCTGTCTGGCGGCGAGCGCCAACGTCTGGGGCTTGCACGAGCCTTTTTGCATGATGCTCCGCTGCTGCTACTTGATGAGCCTACCAGCAACCTTGACTCGCTAAACGAGGGCCAGATTCTCAAGTCGCTTTCTGAGCAACGCGGTCATCGAGCTGTTGTTTTGATTAGTCACCGGCCCTCAACCATGGCAATTGCCGATAAAACATATTCCATGGACCGCGGCAGGATGAGCTAGAGGAATCCTATGACAAAAGAATTGAGCCCCGAGGATATTGAAGCAAAGCGCGCTCGTGAGCGTCGGGTAGTTCTACAGATGATTGAGGTCTACTGCCGTGGTAGGCATGGCAGTAAGCGAGGCGTGCTCTGTTCTGAGTGCGCGGCGCTTTCTGAGTATGCAAGTAAACGCATTGAGCGCTGCCCGTTTATGGCAACTAAGACATTTTGCTCTCAGTGCCGCGTGCATTGTTATGCAGCAAAAGAGCGTCAGGCCATCAAGGACGTCATGCGCTATGCGGGGCCGCGCATGTTACTGCATCATCCTGTTATGACGGTGGAGCATGGCATTGATACATTTCGCGCCAAGCAGCGAGCCAAGCGGGCCGGAGACGCATAGGGGAGAGGTGCACGCAGGGGGCTGGAAGGTGGATAGCTGAGGCTCCTGAGAGCTATAAGGGCTACATGTCCTAGCTAATTGCATGCTTTGCCTTACGAGCTATCTATTGCAGCGTCACTATCTACGATCTCGAGCTGCGGTTTTTGTGAGCTGGAACAACGCGGGCACATAAGCACAGGCCGACAATACAAGGGCCACAAGAAGCACGCTGCGTACGCCAATACATGCGCATAGTGCCGTGTTAAGTACATAGAAAGCAATAGCTCCTAGGGCAACCATTTGGCTTTGAACCGAAATCATCGAGCATCGCCATGCAGGTTCAATTGCGTTTTGGAACAGGGAATATTTGATGGGTGCAAACAGCGCGTAGGCAATTGTTTGCAAAACGTATAGGGCTGGCAAGAGCCAGACGGGCGTTATAGGCAAAAGAAATGCCGCAGTGAGCAAAAGTCTTATGCAGGCTGTTACGCGGGTGAAGTGGTTCTCGTTCACTTTACTGATTAAGGCCGGAACAATAAAGCCTATAGCTGCAGAAATGATGAGCTGTACGGCAATGGTAAGACCGGCGGCTATAGAGTCTATTCCGCGATCATTAAGAAGCATGGTGAAATAGTCTTCAAGGGCAACAAAGGCAAAGGCCTGAGAAGCATCCATGATGTAGGAGGCGACGAGTGTCTTGTTCTTACACACCATGCGTGCGATGGCTTTGACAGACGCTTTAGTGCTTTGAGTGCTTACGCTCGCACTGCTCTTAGGCTCCTTCATGCCTAAAACCACAAGGATGGAGAGTGCCATGGCGGCAATATCGCAGGCGAGTCCAAACTGATACGCGTGTGAAACTGATATCCATCCACCTAGGAGTGCAGAGAGCCCGTATGAGGTGTAGAAAATGAACCGCTCGATAACATTGAGCCGCACGAGCGAGCTTGCGGGCACACTGTCGATATAAATCGCTTCAAATGAGCCACTCAGGCATGCAATAGAAAGTCCTTTGAGGGCAAAGGAAGCAATGAGTACGAGCGGCGAGCGTGAGAATAGTAAAGCCAGGTAGTAAACAATTACGCCTATGATGCCTAGCACGCCGCTGGTTTTTCGGCCAAATCTATCCGAGATATAGCCCGTTGGAATCTCCAGAAGGAACTTGCTGAGCTGATAAGCAAGCAGCATGCTCGAAATTGCTACAGCTGAGAATCCAACAAATTTGAGATAGACCGTCAGGAAGTACAGAATGGTGCTGAAGTTAGAGAGAAACACAAACGCCATGTACAGCGGTACGTTTTTATGTTTTACCAGGGCCAATCTGAGGCCAACCTTTCACTCACAGGAGTTCACTGATGCTTGCTGGTGTAACTACCTGCAAGGAAAGATAAGCTTGCTTCTGTCAATCTTGGGTTTTAGCTTGGCAATTTTTGGTTGACTAGCGGGAGTTGAACGACGAAATAAGGTGCCAGAATACGATCTGATGGCGTTCGCTCCAGCCACATTTTTTGTAGCAGAAATAAACAGGCAAGGCGAGTTCTTGTGACCCGAGGATGCTGCATTCAGATATATGTGCGTCTGAGCGGGCGAGTTCCGAATCTGAGAAAGATAGAATCCTTCCGCCGCTCTGCAAGAATGCAACCTGTTCAGCTATCGAGTACTCAACATCACGGAACTTAAAGCCTTGTAGCTGGGCTTCGGGGCATTGCTGTAACGACGCGAGGCACGGCCCTAAATTGATAGGAACCGCTAGTCTTCCATCTAATAGCGCCTGTATGGTAATGCTTTGGGGCTGTGGCGCCGATTCTGAGTAACTCAGCACCTTTAATTCTTTTTCGCCTATCTGCTTGTAATCCAGTGAATCGTTGTGAGGCTTTTCGAACGAAATGGCGGCGTCTGAGATGCCGTTAATCAGCGATTCAAAACAGGTGGATGTGGGTTGGTGCCATACGTCGAGGTGAATATCACGGTGTGCGCTAACAAATGAGTCGTACCAGTCTTCGGCAAAGAGGCTTCCGCGTCCGTGTAAACAAGGAGCATAAAGGCGAAAATGCCCATCAGGAGATACGCCACGTGGCTTTTGCGTAGCAATCTGCTTGAGTCCTTGAACCTGCAGCAGAATCTCTTGGGCGTGAAGAGCAATCTCTTTTCCTTTGGGCGTTGGGATGGCCTCGCGCGTGCTGCGATCGAGCAGCTCTACGCCAACTTCTGCCTCGAGCTTCTTAATTGCAGAGGAGACCGCCTGAGGCGTTATGTGAAGCGCTGCCGCAGCTTTTCTAACTCCGCCGTGCTTTACTACGGCGTCCAAATACTCTAATTGCGACAGATTCATGCGCGTGTCCTAACTGCTAGTTGCTTACGACTATATAAGACATCGAGTCGTATAGCTGGCAGATGGCGTTAGGTAATACCGCTGTAATGCGCGATGGCGTGTGATATTTCGCCACCTCAAGCGGCTGCGTTCGGATGAGTTTGAAATAAAGGTTATCTACCTGCTGATATAGGACTCCGGCAGACACACTTTTTGTCCGAGTGGTTAAAATCGCCCGCCTGATTTAAAGTCCGAAAAAAAGGGAGCTGAACTGCGCCAACGTCTCAAAACCGTACATACATTTGTCCTATAAGCCACGCGTTATGTGCAGGACGCTGTTGGCAGTGCAAAAGAAAAGGCCGCCATCCATAAGGACAACGGCCTTTCTCAGTGCTCAAAGAGCACCATTACGCTTAAGAAGCCTTAGGCGTTGAGAGCTTCCTCAACAGCAACAGCGCAGGCGACGGTAGCACCAACCATGGGGTTATTGCCCATGCCGATGAGACCCATCATGTCAACGTGTGCAGGTACGGAGGAAGAACCAGCGAACTGGGCGTCGGAGTGCATACGGCCCATGGTGTCGGTCATGCCGTAAGAGGCAGGGCCGGCGCCCATGTTGTCCGGGTGCAGGGTACGACCCGTGCCGCCACCAGAAGCAACAGAGAAGTACTTCTTGCCAGCCTCGAGGCGCTCCTTCTTATAGGTACCAGCGGTGGGGTGCTGGAAGCGCGTGGGGTTGGTGGAGTTGCCGGTAATCGAGATGTCAACGTTCTCGTGCCACATGATGGCAACGCCCTCGCGGACATCGTCGGCGCCATAGCAGTTAACAGCAGCGCGGGGACCATCAGAGTAGGGGATGGTCTCTACAACCTTGAGCTCGCCCGTGTAGTAATCAAACTGGGTCTTCACATAGGTGAAGCCGTTGATACGAGCGATGATCTGGGCAGCGTCCTTGCCAAGACCGTTCAGGATAACGCGAAGCGGCTTCTTGCGAGCCTTGTTGGCGTTCAGAGCCAGACCAATGGCGCCCTCAGCAGCAGCGAAGGACTCGTGACCAGCCAGGAAGGCGAAGCACTCAGTGTCGTCGGAGAGGAGCATAGCGCCCAGGTTGCCGTGGCCAAGACCAACCTTGCGGTCCTCAGCAACAGAGCCCGGCACGGTGAAGGCCTGGATGCCCTCGCCGATGATGGCGGCAGCCTCAGAGGCGTTCTTAGCGCCACGCTTGATGGCGAGCGCGCAGCCCAGAGTGTAAGCCCACTCAGCGTTCTGGAATGCGATGGACTGGGTGTTGTTTACGATCTCACGGGGATTGAAGCCCTTGTCGGTGCAGATTTGGAGAGCTTCCTCGAGGGAGGCGATGCCGTTGTCGGCGAGGCACTTGTTGATCTTGTCAGCGCGGCGCTCGTAACCTTCGAACGTAACAGTCATGGTTGTTTCCCTCCCTTTCTACTCGTGAACCGGGAACACGCTGGCGACGGAGTGAGTCTCCTCGTCGGTGCGCGGATCGATGTACTTGGCGGCGTTGTCCCACTGACCATAGTGACCCATGGCGCCAGCGATGGCCTCCTCGGGGGTCTTGCCAGCCTTGACAGCGTCGGTGAACTTGCCGAGGTTGAGGAACTCAAACGCAATAATCTCGTTCTTGTCGTTGAGTGCCATGCGGGTTACGTAGCCCTGAGCAAGCTCGAGGTAACGAGCACCCTTAGCCTTGGTACCAAACATGGTACCAACCTGGGAGCGCAGGCCCTTGCCCAGGTCGTCGAGGGAGGCACCTACGGGCAGGCCGCCCTCAGAGAATGCGGTCTGGCTGCGGCCATAAACGATCTGCAGGAAGATCTCGCGCATAGCAACGTTAATGGCGTCGCAGACAAGGTCGGTGTTCAGGGCCTCAAGGATGGTCTTGCCGGGAAGAATCTCAGAAGCCATAGCGGCGGAGTGGGTCATGCCCGAGCAGCCGATGGTCTCAACGAGAGCCTCCTCGATGATGCCGTCCTTGACGTTAAGCGTGAGCTTGCAAGCGCCCTGCTGAGGTGCGCACCAACCCACACCGTGCGTAAGGCCAGAGATGTCAGAAATCTCCTTGGCCTGAACCCACTTGCCCTCCTCGGGGATGGGCGCGGGGCCGTGGTATGCACCCTTGGCAACGGGGCACATGTTCTCCACTTCCTGTGAGTACTGCATGCCTCTCCTCTCTTTCGTGTTTGGAGCTTTAAAGCCGCGGGGAGGCGACACCCCTTGCTGCGACTGTCAAAGCCTCTGACATGCGTTGTTATCTTACCGCGTTTTTATAGCGCTAAATCCCATGAGAGCGTTAAGAATTGCCCTCTGCACGATGTTTCAACTATTGAAGCGGTTCAATAGCATTTTCAACCGTATTTTGCGGCGCTAGGGCAGTTCTTTCCACTGTTCTCGATTGTTTTCAACGCGTTGCTGGGCCAGTATTTCTTGCTCACGAATCAGCTCGTAGTAACCCGTTAAGGCTGCAAACGGCATGAACTGTGCAGCACGGCTTGCGCGCTTTCTGCCGCTGGAAGTGCGTGCGGGGGAGACAGAGCTGGCTGGTGGTGCATCGTTGCGGCCTGCGGCTGCATTGGTGGCCGTGTTGGAGTTATCAAGCCCGGGCACGTTTTCCGGCGTGCAGACTTCCACATTACGAGGCCGCGGATTGCGCACAGCGGTAAACGAGAGCTCTCCCCAGGGCGAGTCAACCTGTCGCTCGCTTGCTGGACTAGGCACGGTGACCACCTACTTGCTTGTTGCGCTCACGACCTGTGGCTTCGGCTTTATAGCTGGTGCCATGCATCACACTGTTTTTGCCAAAGCGCCCTTTGATGTTTAGGACGGTGTACTGTAAGTCACGTTCTTGTACGCGCTCGGCCTGGTTGTCAAAGAGCGTTGGCTCGCTAAACTCCTCGGGAATTAACCCGCCTACACCAATGTTGATGCGTTTGATCATGCGTTGCTCATCTACCACCTCGCAAAAAAGCAGGTCAAAGCGCTTGGAGAGTAGCTTGAATGAGTTGGTTTGTTCGCCTAGTTTGCGTGACGCATGTGCTCCGCCAAACCCGTAGCCGCCTATCACACAACGCACTCCATGGCCGCCCTCAAATAGCGCGCTCTCGGGAGGCTTCTGCCAGCCTTCGGGCTTGGCGTAGCCTACATAAAGCGAAATGCGGTCACACACGGCTCCGCGTGCAAGAAGGTCGAGCGCAAGAGAGTCGACCATTTCGCGCAACACCGTGCGCGCTTCTTGGCAGGAGTAAGGCCGGGTAAGCACTTGCCCGCAGGTTGCCGAGGATCCCGTGGGCTTCCAAGCTCGAATCTCTGCGATGGTACATGGCTCGTGCCCCCAGGCGTGGTCAATGAGGTACTCTGCGTTAACGCCAAATTCTCGGTAGAGCGCTTCTTCATTAAGTCTGGTTACTCCACCTAAATCTTGGGCACCCATTGCGGCAAGTCTGCGGGCAATTCCAGGTCCAATGCTCCAGATATCCGTTATGGGGCGGTGATCCCACATGGTGGCGCGGAAGAGCTCTTCGTTCAGGTAGCCAATACCGTCGTCTGCGTGCTTAGCAGTAACGTCTAATGCCACCTTTGCCAAAAAGAGATTGGTTCCTATGCCTGCTGTGGCTAAAATGCCAAAGCGGTCGTAGACGGCCTGCATGAGCGTGCGGGCAAACTTCTGGGCACTGCATGAGTAGAGGGCAAGGTAGGGGGTTGCATCAATAAAGCACTCGTCCACCGAGTAAACCCATACGTCTTCTGCACTCACATACTCCAAGTAAGTGCCATAGATTTGCGCGGAGACTTCCATGTAATGGCGCATGCGTGGTGGCGCTACCTGGTATTTCACGCTGCGTGGAATCTCAAAAATGCGGCAGCGGTTGCGAATGCCCAGCTTTTTCATGGCGGCAGTGATGGCCAAGCAGATGGTGCCACGGCCGCGCTCTAAATCTGCCACTACCAGGTTGTCGGTGAGTGTACTAAGGCCACGGTCTGCGCACTCCACGCTGGCATAGAAGGTTTTGAGGTCGATGCAGATATAGATGTGCCCGTCCGATGTGGTGTGTTCGTATCCCATGGCCCGCTCCTTTGCAAACGTGTGTTCTATGAACGTTTGTTCGATAATACAGGCTCGTGCGGACACGGGTCAAGGCAGATGTATGTGGACATGGGATTTAAACCAGGGCTTAGGCAAAGATGACCGCGGATTTTAGATTAAGAAAAATGGGCGTTGAACTGTGTAAACGCCCTTAAACCAGAGATGTACTTTTGTGCTGTGGGTTATATCTGACTTGCGAGAGAGGCGCCGGTTTGCCGCAAACGAAAACAGGCCGAAGCTTGCGCTCCGACCTGTAATGTTTGATGGTGGGCGATACAAGATTCGAACTTGTGACCCCATCCGTGTGAAGGATATGCTCTACCCCTGAGCCAATCGCCCGTGTGCTTTTCAGCAGAAAGATAATAACACGCTCGCTGGAATAGTCCAACAACTTTTTTGAATCGCGGACATTTTGCAGCAAGGAGAGGGGTGTATTAAATCAGGGCCTCAACCAAGTTGAGGGGGATGTCATATGTTGCCGTTTGCGGATGCGGGTCCATTGAATAAAGTTGTGTCCCCACGAGCCTTTAGAATAAAGCGCATAGAAAAGGCTCCCACCGAAAGGTGAGAGCCTGAGCAAGTCAAATTGTCCCCTACGGGACGCTCGGGCAAGCCCAAGCATTTTTGGCTAGGCCGTATTTTGACTCGCAGTGTCGATGTAACTGGTAATCGACAAGGCAACTGTAACACAGCGTGAAGGGGCTGGAAGGCATGAACTTGAGAAACTATAGCGGCGAGTACAGCATCGGCCTCGACATGGGTACCGGCTCGGTTGGCTGGGCTGTGACGGACGAGCGAGGCAAGCTACTGCACTTCAAAAAGAAGCCAACGTGGGGCAGTCGTTTGTTTGATAGCGCTCAGCCAGCATCTGAGGCACGCGTGCATCGTGGCCAGCGTCGCCGCTATATTCGTCGTCGTTGGCGCCTTGACCTGTTGCAGAAGCTCTTTGAGCTTGAGATGAACGAGGTTGACCCCGACTTTTTCAAGCGGTTGAACATGTCACGCCTTGTTGAGGGTGACCCCATCTTTAATGGTGACAGTTTCACTAAGGATGACTATTACAAGCGGTTTCCAACCATCTATCATCTGCGCGCGTATTTAATGGAGACTGACGAGAAGGCAGACTTGCGGCTCGTATATCTGGCGCTTCATAACATCGTTAAGCATCGTGGAAACTTTCTGCGTGAGGGAGAGAAGCTCTCTGCGGAATCAGCTAAGCCTGCCGACGCGCTAAAAGCGTTTGGAGAAGCGCTTATTGCTTGGTGCGAGACTCGCGAATATGTGTGCAACTGCAAAGGCAAAGATCTAGCTGCGTTTGCGGAAGCCCTGGCAAATGGAAGGCTGTCGCGTTCTGAAAAGGCAAAGGCTATAGCTGATGGCCTTTCGATTCAAACAGAGGACGCTGCGCAAGACAAAAAGATTGCCAAGAACCTTGCCAATGCAATGATTGGTCTTAAATGTGAGTTCAAGGATGTTTTTGGCGAGTTTGCCTGCGAGACAACCAAAATTGCTCTGTCTGAGGATGAAAATCTGGAAGCTCTGCAAGCAGCATGCCCAGATGACTGCGTTGCTCTGCTTGAGGCCCTGTGCGGGGTCTATGCCGCCTATGTTCTTCAGGGTCTGCTCTCATATGCCGAGGGTCAGACCATCTCGTACAACATGATTGCTAAGTACGAGTGTTATGCCAAAGATCTCAAGGTGCTAAAGGCGCTAGTTCGTGAGTTTGCACCAAAAAGCTATGAGACGTTCTTTAGGGGAGACACATACCACGATGATAATCCCCGGGATGCTTCACATGACTACAGCCGTGCTAAGGCGCAGGGCTACACAGCCTACGATTTGCATAAGACTTCGTATGATGACTTTGCCAAAGAAGTAAAGAAGTTGTTCGTTGGTACTGCTGCTGAGCAAGACGTGCGCTACATCCAGATGATGAATGCCTTTGCTGAGCAGCGCTTTTTGCGTCGTCTTAAGACAAGCGACAATGGTGCAATTTATTACCAGCTTCACTTAGAAGAGCTTCGGGCAATCATTAAAAACCAGGGTCGTTTTTATCCGTTCTTAAAGCAGGAAGCTAAAAAGCTTGAGAGCCTTGTTACGTTCCGTATCCCGTACTATGTGGGGCCGCTTACCAGTAAAAATGCGCGCAAGGATGTTCATGGTGGTAATCGCTTCCAGTGGTCTGAACGTAAGCCCGGCATGGAAGAGGCTGTGATTACACCTTGGAACTGGGATCAGGTTATCGATAAGAATAAGAGCGCCGAGAATTTTATCCTGCGCATGACGGGCGATTGCACCTATCTAGCAGGGGAGAAGGTGCTGCCTAAGTGTTCGCTGCTTTACGAAGAATTCTGCGTGCTCAACGAGCTTAATGGCGTTCGTTTTTCAGAAGACGGTGATGATTGGCATCGCTTAGACGCGGCACAGCGTGAGGGAATTGTTCGAGAGCTTTTCCACAATAAGCGTCGTGTGTCATATAAAGACATCGCTGAGTGGCTTGTGCGCGAGGGCGATGTGTCTAAGATGCCCGAGGTGCGCGGAGGTCAAGGAGAGAGTGGCCTTGAGTCCAAGATGGATTCATACCGCTTCTTTGCAAAAGATATCTTCAGGGTTCAGGAGCTTTCGCCGTCTGACTTTAAAGTGATTGAGCAAATCATTCTCTGGAACACGCTTTTTGAGGATCGAGGGATTCTTAAAGAAAAGCTTGAGGACGAGTTTGGGCCTTCTGGTAACGGCATGCTGGATGCTGCCCAAATTAAGGCTATCTGCAAGAAGCGCTTTACGGGCTGGGGTCGTCTGTCTGGGAAGTTCCTTACGGGCATCAAAGTGACATCGCAGACTGGTTATAGCGTGAGCATTATGGACGTACTTCGTGAGGGTAATCCCAATGCAACCCGTCGCCAGGGCGAGACCATGGTTCTTATGGAAGTGCTTCACGATAAGACGCTTGGGTTTGAAGAACGTATTGAAGAGTGCAATCGAGAGTACTATGCGGTTAAGGGTCGTGACCTGGGCGTTAACGAGCTGCCAGGCTCTCCAGCTATCCGCCGAAGCCTTAACCAGGCAATTCGTATTGTCGATGAGATTGCTGGTATTGCCGGACATGCTCCTGCAAATGTGTTTATCGAAGTCACGCGTGATGACGATGAGCGTAAGAAGGGAAAGCGTACGACCAAGCGTTGGGACAGAATTGAAGAGGCCCTCAAGAACTTGAAGAGCGAGTGCGCAGTTCTTGCAGACTTCAAGGAACTGCGCAGTGCTGGTGTCGATCTTGATGAGCGTCTGACACTTTATTTTGTTCAGAACGGCAAATGCCTCTACTCGGGCCGTCCGATTAACTTGGAAAAGCTGCTTGCTGGCTCGGGCGAGTATGAGGTTGACCACATTATTCCGCGAGCCTACATCAAAGATGACAGCCTTGAGAATAAGGCGCTGGTTTATCGCGAAGAGAATCAGCGAAAGACCGATCAGCTACTGCTCGATAAGAGTGTTCGCTGGAAGATGCGCGAGACTTGGGCCGCGCTGCACAGCGCTAAGCTTATTGGCGACAAGAAGTTTAACAACCTTATGAGGTCTGAGATTAAATCAGGCGCTTTGAAGGGCTTTATTGCTCGCCAGCTTGTTGAGACGAGTCAGATGGTTAAGCTTGCTCAAGCCTTGCTTGCTGTTCGGTATCCCGAGACAAAGATTGTTCCTGTTAAGGCAAGCATGTCACATAACTTGCGTGAGGCTGCTGGGTTCATTAAATGCCGTGAAGCAAACGACTATCACCATGCTCATGATGCGTATCTGGCATGTCGCATTGGTCTATTTATTCAGATGAGGCATCCCGATATTTACGACAACCCCATTGGCTACGAGCATGTTATTAGAAAGTATGTGAGCATGCAGGCCGAGGAGTTTAGGAAAACTCATCGCATGCCGGGCTCTGCGGGCTTTGTGATTAACAGCTTTATGAAATCGGGGTTTGATAAAGAGACCGGAGAGATATTCCGGGATACGTGGAACGCTGAGGCTGAGCTTGAGGGCATACGCCGCTCGCTCAACTATCGCCAGTGCTACATATCAAGGATGCCACAGGAAGACACGGGGGCATTCTGGAAAGCAACCATCTATTCTCCTCGTGATCCTAAGATGGGCCCCAAGCTTGCTTTGGCTACTAAGCAAGGTCTTGATCCTAAGCAGTTTGGCGGATTCTCGAGTCAGCAGTTTGCATACTTCTTTATCTATGAGGCTCAAGAGAAGGGCAAACCGTGCTTCCAGTTTGCAGAGGTTCCCGTATGGCTGGCTAGTAGAGTTGGTGCACACCCCGAGGCGTTGGCTGAATATGCTCGCGGGTTAGCGCAAGAGAATAAGCTTGAATTCGTGCGTATTGTGCGTCCTAAGATTCTCAAGAAGCAGCTGATTGAGCTGGACGGGGAGCGGTTTATTTTGCGAGGTAAAAAAGAACTTCTTGCTGCAACTGAAATTGCGTTTTCCGAGGTTCAGCTCAGGGCCTTTCTTGAAGATTCGACATCTAGTGAATTGAATCCAGTGTTTGAAGCCTTGGTATCAGTTAGGTCGGCTGTGAATCGCAGACTTGCGAAGTTAATCAGCTTGTCGTCGGTTGTCGAGCGTGCTATTGGTCTGGAACCTGCGGAAAAACGTGATTTACTAAAGCAACTTTGCCCTGTCATAAATGGCGCAAGAGATCGCGTAGATTTGTCACAGGTTGGAGGAGCAAAAAGGACGGGAACTATTCAGGTTTCGTTTAATGGTTTGCTTAATGACTCAAAGACGTCTTTCTACATCATTGACCAGTCTGTGACCGGCATGTTTGAGAGGAAAACTCGTGTCGGGCTTTAGGAATATTGTCATAGAAAACCCTTGTAAGCTGCAATACAAGGGCGGCTATATGGTTGTGCGCAAAGAGGACGATACGACCAAAGTGCATCTATCTGAGATCTCTTCCATTGTGCTTCAAACTGATCGGGTGTTTGTGGGAGCACGCTTATTGTCTGAGCTAGCTAAGGCGAAGATTTCTTTTGTGGTTGCTGATGAGAAGTTCAATCCTGTAGGTCAATATCTTCCGCTGTATGGTGCTCACAACACTTCAAAGCGTATTTCTGAGCAGCTTGAGTGGGGCGAGCCAGTCAAGAAGCGTGTCTGGCAGCGTATCGTGCGGGATAAAATTACGCATCAAGCCGACGTTCTTTCTGCGCGAGCGCGCGAGGAGCAAGGTGAGTCGCTGCGTAAATTAGTCTCGGATGTAAGATCTGGTGATGCGACAAACCGTGAGGGACATGCTGCACGGCTTTATTTTTCTGCATTGTTCGGTCCATCCTTTTCGCGTGATGACGACACGCCACTCAACGCTGCACTTAACTATGGGTACGCAATCTTGCTCTCTTCAGTAAATCGAGAGATTGCGGCAAGGGGATATTTAACGCAAGTTGGAATCTGTCACAGGAATGAATACAACCAGTTCAACCTGAGTTGCGATTTTATGGAACCCTTTCGCCCGATTGTTGATCGGGTAGTCTTTGACAACTTTGAGGGGGACTTTACTAAAGAAACAAAGCTACTGCTTGTTGACATGCTCAATCAATCAATTCCTTACCGAGACGGCTCGTATCGTGTTTCATCGGCTATCTCGCTTTATGTGGCAGATTGTTTTAAGGCACTCAACAAGAGACTGTCCGTTGATGAGATTGAGTCGTTTGGTGTTCTATGAGCGAAGGGGTAAGGCCGCGTTTTATGAGGCTGCTCGTATTTTTTGATTTACCGGTAGAAACTCCCGCTCAGAAAAAGTCCTATCGGAGCTTTAGGAAGTTCTTGGTAAAGGACGGCTATCTTATGCTTCAGGAATCTGTCTACGCCAAGCTCGTGATAAACGATGGAGCTGCAGGAAATGCAATTGCTAGATTGAGGAAAAATCGTCCACCCGCTGGTTTGGTTCAAGTTCTAAGGGTTAATGAAGCTCAGTTTTCAACTATGGAATACATTACAGGCAACCGAGAAGCTTATGACGAGGTTGACACAATGGAAGAGCTACTGGTTCTATGAAGCTTGTCTTTGCTGGTTTAGAAAACCCAATTCAGCTGGAACCTGGCAGATGTGCGGTGCTTCAGGTTGAAAATTCAGCCTTGTTTGCTCGCCTAGTTATGTCACTTAAGTCTGGGAACGAATTGGCAGCTCAAGAACCTTATTCTTTTTGGAGTGGGGAGGATAATCTTAAGCAAAAAGATGTCTTACTCTTTGTCTCCGACCCTCTGAACCTACCATGGGACGATAGGACTTTTGCTGCTGCAATTGCTAAGAAGATTGAGCGCGAGTTTCTCGAAGACGAAGACTTGCGCCAAGAAATTGAGGACGCTCAGATTGCTCTTGCACGTTCGTTAAGCGTGTTTGAAATGGGATTCGGTGCTGATATCACTTTTGGACTAGAATGGGACTTGAAACGTTACCTCAAGTTTTTGGGCTTTGGAGTAACGTATCAAGAAGACAAATCGTTCCTTGATAATCTACTCAATTTTCTCTCCTATGCTCTTGACTCAGGTTGTAAGAAGACCATCGTGTTTGTGAATTTAAAAACTTTTTTGACAAAAACTGAGCTCGAAACCTTCTATGAGCACGTTTTTTTCTTAAAACTGAGCGTGCTTTTGCTTGAAAATAAACGAGATGACACTCGGTATGATTATGAGAGCAAAACGATAGTTGACCTGCACTTTCTTGAGTATTGAGAGGCAAATCCAGTTGAATTGAACGTCTCTTCGCAGTGGAGATTTTGCTCTAATGGTTTTGGAGCAGTGTCGATTTAACTGGTAATCAAACAGTTATCCCCGCATACCTGCGCTACCTGCGTTTTGGAGCAGTGTCGATTTAACTGGTAATCAAACAAGACAGTAGCAGCGCTTGGCGCGGCGGCTGTTTTGGAGCAGTGTCGATTTAACTGGTAATCAAACGACTACGTCACCCACCCCGCGCTTTATTCGTTTTGGAGCAGTGTCGATTTAACTGGTAATCAAACGTTATATCGCTGCGATATGTCAAGGACCTGGTTTTGGAGCAGTGTCGATTTAACTGGTAATCAAACAGGTAAAACACGTTGGTTCGCACATATGGAGTTTTGGAGCAGTGTCGATTTAACTGGTAATCAAACTGCGTTGTTGTTGGCGTTAGTCTGCGCTGTGTTTTGGAGCAGTGTCGATTTAACTGGTAATCAAACCGCTCTGCTTGCTCATAGGCTTCACTGATGTTTTGGAGCAGTGTCGATTTAACTGGTAATCAAACCATCAACAGCGCCCATATCACGGAGCATATGTTTTGGAGCAGTGTCGATTTAACTGGTAATCAAACGCCTTCCACTATCGAGACGAGCGGAGACGGGTTTTGGAGCAGTGTCGATTTAACTGGTAATCAAACTTCAATGAATACCCTTTAAGGTACCCGCTTGTTTTGGAGCAGTGTCGATTTAACTGGTAATCAAACTTATAGTGCTAGCCTTACTAACATTGAGAGGTTTTGGAGCAGTGTCGATTTAACTGGTAATCAAACTAAACGGAGGGTTTAAGCCTTTCGGTGATTGTTTTGGAGCAGTGTCGATTTAACTGGTAATCAAACAGCTTTAGCAACTCGATCTCATTCTGCAGGTTTTGGAGCAGTGTCGATTTAACTGGTAATCAAACCTTCGCTAAATTTTTCAAGACGTTCAATAGGTTTTGGAGCAGTGTCGATTTAACTGGTAATCAAACGTCTCGATCGCGCATGACCTGCATGATCTTGTTTTGGAGCAGTGTCGATTTAACTGGTAATCAAACCCAACACGCTCCCAGCCGCCCAACGAATCGTTTTGGAGCAGTGTCGATTTAACTGGTAATCAAACTCTCTACTGGTGTATGAAGCAAGGCATAGGTTTTGGAGCAGTGTCGATTTAACTGGTAATCAAACTGCGTTGTTGTTGGAGTTAGTCTGAGCCGTGTTTTGGAGCAGTGTCGATTTAACTGGTAATCAAACGGACACCGGTGGACTTGACCTTCTGGACGGTTTTGGAGCAGTGTCGATTTAACTGGTAATCAAACCGTAGCAATTGCTCGGCCTGCCTTAGCGGTGTTTTGGAGCAGTGTCGATTTAACTGGTAATCAAACCGATTGATTACGATTCACCGAGCTGCACGGTTTTGGAGCAGTGTCGATTTAACTGGTAATCAAACTTGCAACTGCTGCTAAAAACGTAGGATATTGTTTTGGAGCAGTGTCGATTTAACTGGTAATCAAACCATCGTTAGCGATCAGCTCAGCGCTAACAGGTTTTGGAGCAGTGTCGATTTAACTGGTAATCAAACACGTCTACGATCGATAGCAAAAAGCGCTATGTTTTGGAGCAGTGTCGATTTAACTGGTAATCAAACTGCACCAACAAGAATTGTATCGGTGCAGGGGTTTTGGAGCAGTGTCGATTTAACTGGTAATCAAACACCCACATATTGGTCTGACCCGTATCAAGGTTTTGGAGCAGTGTCGATTTAACTGGTAATCAAACAGGTTTAGTCCCTTTATGCTACCACGCGAGTTTTGGAGCAGTGTCGATTTAACTGGTAATCAAACCCGAGCGCGTGGCCGCAAACGTGCAGACCCGTTTTGGAGCAGTGTCGATTTAACTGGTAATCAAACAAAACGGTTCTTGATGTGCTAAAACAGCAGGTAAATATATATTATCGCACGAATATATAAGGCGCTGTAATGCGATTCTAGGCGGTATTTTTGATTGGCGGTACACTGATAAGCACCAAAACAATATAGCGCCTAAAATCGGCTTAGAATCGCTTGTAAGCGATAGCGCCACATGGTGGACAAGTGCCACTATAAAAACACCGAGGAGTTGCGCACAAAAACGCCCGGCCTAAACCGGGCGTAAAATTTAGTCTTTGAATACCCACCGTAGCCAGTTGTAAATTTTAATTACAAGGTGTGCCACGGCAAAGAAAATAGCAGGGATAAGAACAGCCAAACCATACAAGGCCATAGCAAAATACATAACGCTCACCTCTCTATGCTGCGTTGCGCGGACTCGTGCGTTTAGTAACGTTAAGCGCTAGTAAATCCTCGCACCATTCTACACCATCGGATGCTGTGCCGATAACGGCCAACTTGCGTTTCCGCTTGCCTAGCTGGATTCCCCTTAATTCCGTTAAATAACTCAGCACTAGTCCAGCTGTTTAATTAGCAAAGCCTCAACTCTTTGGCCATAAAACAGCCTTTGGCCTCGTTAAATATTTCCGTTTGTCAATCTCCTTATTTAACGCGTGGTTTTACTTAACAACTGAATTTGACTTAACAAGGGAACATGTCTGGTGCCTTCGTGTTGTCAGCTCTGCTTGCAAGAATGCCCATAAACAAAACTGGGTTGAGCTTCTTTCATAATCCTTGTTGTTATCTAAACAAACGTATTGTCAGTAACGCAAAAACTCGCCTGATGGGGCAGCATCAGACGAGTCTTGCAACAGGAGAATTTGCTGTTAATTAGCGACGTGGATAGCGCGTCTACGTTCAAGCTTCTTTGTTTGATGGCTTACTCGATATCGCGCCAGCGGGTAACTGTTCTTCCAGATGTAGGAGTAACCATGCGCGAGCTTGAGATTTTGCTTAGCTTCTTACAAAGGCTTGTTGGTAAAACGGGAGACTTGCGTTGTGATGGCTGCACTCAGCACGGCAGCAAGTATTGCGCGTTTGTTTCCGGCTGGCAGTTTGGGCAACCCTCCTGTATTCTATGCTGGTATTCGAATTGTAATACCAGTACGGTTCGCTAGAATGCCGCGGCCCGTAGAATAAGAAGGGGCTACATATGTGCGGAATCATTGGCTTTACGGGCAAAGGGCAGGCGCAAGACATACTAGTTGAGGGTCTCAAGCGTATGGAGTACCGCGGTTACGATTCCGCGGGTGTAGCGCTTGAAGTTGTAGATGCAGATGGCCCTGCTCACCTTGATGTAATTCGTCGTGTTGGTAAGGTTGCGGGTCTGGAGTCTGAACTCTCAGGTTATTCAGCACACGCAACATGTGGCATTGGGCACACACGCTGGGCTACTCATGGCCGTCCTACTACAGGTAATGCTCACCCTCATACAAGTTGCGATGGCCGAATTGCCGTTGTGCACAACGGTATTGTCGAGAACTTTGCCGAGCTGCGCGAAGAGCTTATTGCTCGCGGCCACCAGTTTAAAAGTGAAACTGATACCGAGGTTTTTGCGCATCTGATTGAGGAAGCGTACGAGCGCGAGGGTGAGCTTATGGCGGCCGTGCGCGAGGCGGTGACCCATGTGGTAGGGTCGTATGGCCTTGCGGTTGTTTGCGCAGATGAACCGGGAACCATTGCGGTGGCTCGTAAAGATTCGCCCATTGTTGTTGGCGTGGGGGAGCAGGGCGCCTACGTTGCTTCTGATGTGATAGCGCTCATCGATGCCACGCGCGACGTTGTGGTTCTTGAAGACGGGCAGTTCGCGCGCCTCACGCCTAAGGGCGTTAGTTATACCGATACAGAGGGTAATGCGATCGAGCCTCATGTCACCCATGTTGACTGGGATCTCGACATGGCAGAAAAGGGCGGCTATCCCGATTTCATGCTCAAAGAGATTAACGAGCAGCCGCGCGTGGTGCGCGATACCCTGGTGGGTCGTATGACGGCTACCGGCGAGCTCGACATCGATGAACTGGGCCTTTCGCTAGAGGAGCTTAATGACATTGACCGTGTGTATGTAATTGCGTGTGGTACGAGCTATCACGCGGGCCTTATTGCCAAAAATCTCATCGAGGGCTGGGCGCGCATTCCGTGCGAGGTGGAGGCAGCAAGCGAGTTTCGCTATCGCAATCCCATAATCACGCCCTCTACGCTTGTCGTTGCAGTTTCGCAGTCGGGCGAGACGGCTGACACCTTGGCTGCCATTCGCGACGCGCGCATTAAGGGTGCCAAGGTTTTTGGCATCACAAACGTGGTGGGTAGCCCTGTTGCTCGCGAGTCCGACGGCGTTATCTACACCAAGGCCAATAAAGAGATTGCGGTTGCCTCTACCAAGAGTTTCATTGGGCAGATTGTCTCGCTCACCTTGCTTGCGCTGCTTCTGGCGCAGGTTAAGTACTGTCTAACTACCAAACAGACGCGTATGCTTTTCCGCGAGTTGGGAGATGTAGCAGAGCAAATCCAGCGCATTCTTAACGAAAGCGGCCAAGCGGTTCGTGAGGCAGCAGAGGCTGTGGCGCCCGCCCGCTCTGTACTCTTTGTAGGCCGCGGTATGGGTTTTGCCATTGCATGTGAAGGTGCGCTCAAGCTCAAAGAGGTGAGTTACCTGCACGCTGAGGCCTATGCTGCAGGCGAGATGAAGCATGGTCCCATCGCGTTAATCGACCCCGGCTTTCCGGTTATTGCGGTGGCAACTAAGAGCCCTACGTACGAAAAAACAGTCTCTAACCTGATGGAATGCCGCGCCCGTGGTGCGCGCATTGTGGTGGTGGCTACCGAAGGCGATGAGGAAATCAAGAACATTGCCGACCACGTTATCTATGTGCCACGTGTTCGCGATGCGTTTAGCCCCATAACGGCTTCGGTTCCTTTGCAGCTTCTTGCACGTGAGGTAGCCATTCTGCGTGGGTGCGATGTTGATCAGCCGCGCAATCTCGCTAAGTCGGTCACGGTGGAATAGAGCGGGGCATTTGAGCCGGGTGCCAATGCAAAGAGAGGTGTAGATATAGCTGGTAGAAGCTTTGTTTGTGTGAGTGTAAGACAAGACTGCGGGGCGTGTCTCATTTGCCAACCCTGCTCTGCCTAGTGGCTTGCGGCTCAACGCTAGCGTCTCACACCATTCGCCATCTGATATTTTCAGCCATGTGTTCCAAGCCCTGGTTTAGCATGTAGAAAACACCACTTCGTAAAGAAGGACTGTCATGCCTACGCTTCCTCGACACGATATTCAGCGCCCTGAAGACTATGAGGTTCCTTTAGTTTCTCAGCCAGTTCCAGCACCTCCACATGAGCTTGAGATTGAACCTTTGCAGAGCCTTTCGGACTGGGTTGATGAGCGCCCTGTCTTTAAACGGGTGATTATTGGCTTGCTGGTGCTTGCTGCACTTGTTTCGGCTTTTGGCCTGCGTCCGTATTTTGAGAAGCCCGAGACCTGGTCTAATACGACGCGCGTTTTGGACGAGAAAAAGGCCAACGTTCTTGGTCTCACGGCAACTTCAGTTACGCTTTCTGCAGGTATCTCTGCTATTCCTGGTGACACAGGTACTCCTATAGCCGAGCAGCTCTCGCAGCTCGCGAGCAATCTTGGCATCGTGCTTGCCATGCTCTATCTCGAGAAATATCTGCTCACCATTTTGAGCTTTCTTTCGTTTGGCTTCCTCATTCCTGCCTCATGCGCGTTGTTTGCCATAGCTGTTGGAATGCACAATCGCTTGAGCACAAGTCGCATGATGCGCATTTTGGGCACGCGTATTCTTGTTGTTGCTGTTATTGCGCTCGCCGTGGTGCCTGCAAGTGTTTGGGTTTCCGAGCGCATTGACGAAACTTACCAGGTAAGCGTCACTCAAGCAGATAGCGCCAAGGATGAGGCCGAGACTCAGAAGGATTCGTCCAAGAGTAGTGAAACCAGTAATAACACCGAGAGCGGTGGCAGCTTTATTGATGACCTCATTAATGCAGCCACCAATTTGGGAAACACAGTTACCAGTGGTCTGCAGTCTGTTACTGACGATGTAATTGAGCAGGTCAACACCATTATTGAGGGCGCTGTGGTGATGATTGTTACCTCTTGCGTGATTCCCATTCTGGTATTGCTGGTCTTTATGTGGCTCGGCCACATGCTACTGGGGATTGATATTTCGGCGCCAACTGCCGCACTTATGCACCGCATAAAGAAGCCAATCCACCGGCCTGCAACTGCACGTCTTTCTTCAACTGATAAAACGCTGGATAGATAGGGGAGTGCAATGAGAAAGAAGCATATTGCAATCTGTGTGGCTTGCGCATGTGTTGTTGTGGCTGTTGCGGCGGCTGTGATGTACACCATGAGTGCACGCTCGTCTCAGAATGCATGGAACGCCACCCAAGATGACTCGCTCAACGTGCTGTCTATGCAGGTTTCAGGTGGTAACGTGGTTGCCATGACTGGCGATGGTTGGGCTGCGCGCGACGGCTATGTGCAGCTCCAACTTTCTGGTGGTTCTATTCCTGGGCAAACAATCGAGTCGGTCATACAGGATGGCTCCGACCTTACCGTTACGCTTAAAAGCGAAGGCGATGGTGCAGCTTCACTCGATTTGCTTCTAACCGAATATCGCTTAGAGGGCGGAGATGTTTCAAGCGTTGAGCGTGTTCTGATTGATTACGGCACTGGCGAGGTAGTCGAGGCGCAGAAGGCCTATGAATAAGGCTTGACGCCAGCACTGTTAAGGTGGGTACCCATTTCCGGAGCAAGCTTGTAGCTCTGCAGTTAAGTGCCCACAGGCGTAACGCTTTAAATATCAAGAAGGAAGAATCGTCTGTTCGGTTCTTCCTTCTCTCTTATGGCGGCAAGTTTTCAGCGGATTTGGCTCAAGCTGGTCCGCATAGCCTAGATGGTCTCTGCTGTCGGGTGCTCAGCTTCCGTATTTGCCTGCTCTAGTACCTGGGCAATCTTCATGGCTATAAGTTCAAATGCCGAGTCGTTCATGCCACTATTAATAACAATATCAGCAAGAGCGCGAGTAGGCTCCACATATAGATAGTGCATGGGCTTTACGGTATCCAAATACTGTGCAATCACGCCGCGCAGGTCACGACCGCGCTCTTCCACGTCTCGCGCAACGCGCCGCAAGATGCGTTCATCGGCATCAGCATCTACAAAAATCTTAATGTCGCAGAGGTCACGTAGACGCTCATCGGCAAACAGAAGAATACCCTCAACAATAATCACGGCTTTGGGGTCGATAGTTACGGTTTGATCCGAGCGGTTGTGCTGGGAGAAATCATAGACGGGGCATTCTATACTCTGTCCGCTGCGCAAGGCTTCCAAATGCTGCACAAGCAGATCGGTTTCTAGGGAGTCAGGGTGGTCATAGTTCACCTTAACGCGCTCTTCAAAGGGCACATTGTCCTGCCGGCGATAGTAATTGTCATGGTGCACAACAGCAATTGAGTCGCCAAAGTGCTCCTTAAGGCGGTCGATGAAGGTCGACTTTCCCGAACCCGATCCACCAACTACTCCAATAATGTACGGCCGCATGTGTCCTCCTTTAACTTGTATAGGAGTATATCCGTGCAAGTTCATCTGGGTTTGCTTCTTCTTATATATAGGCATAGAGAGCGGATAGAGAAGGGGCGTTATAGAAGTGGGGGAAGCGGACGATAGTAGGTTGACTAGAGCGTATGCGGAGATGTGGCTCAAAGGTCCAGGTACTAGGTTTGAGACACACGACTCTGAGCTCGAAATACTGCAAACGAATCCTGGGGAAGAGTCACATCGCCCGTATCTATATAAGTCTTCCTCTCTATATTGCAAAACCACTTTCAAACCCCGACTTGTGTGCAAAACGTGAAGGGAAAGATTCACGCTTGTGCGGCCGCTCGGG
>CAVJWJ010000006.1:38383-47134 GCA_963653375.1 Roseburia sp. CAG:303 | reverse complement strand
GCCTTTGCGGACAACTACTCGGTCTCGAGCGTTTACATCGATGCTTCCGTAACTGCTGACGGCTTGCTACAGGTCGAGGAGGAGCGCGACTTCGACTTCCAGGACGATGTGAATGGCATGTACTGGACCATTCCGTTGGGGGCAAACCAGCAGGGTACGCCTACCTCTGTTGAGGTTTCGTCCGTGAGCGTTGACGGGCAAACATACACGCGCGACGACGCGGCCGAGTCGGGCGATAATGGCGTCTACTCCGTTAGCTCGGGCAGCGAGACCAAGATCAAAGTCTTTACGCCGCATAGCGACGGCGAGTCTGCAAGCATTTGCATCTCATACACGCTGGACGGCGCAGTGATGACGTGGAGCGACACGGCAGAGCTCTATTGGAAGTTCGTGGGCGCAGAATGGAGCGAAGACTCCAACGACGTAACGCTTACCGTGAACTTCCCAGCTGAGCTGGTGGCTGCCAATCCTGCCACGGTGGGAAAGACCTTGCGCGCGTGGGGTCATGGCTCCATAGAGGGCGAGGTCTCAATCGACAAGAGCTCGGCGACCGTGACGTACACCCTACCCTATGTGGCTTCGGGCGCGTATGCCGAGGCGCGCGTTGCGTTCCCCGCCACATGGGTTCCCCAGCTCGCGCAGAGCTCTGCTTCTAATACCAGCCGTATGTCTACGATTCTTCAAGAAGAGCAGCAGTGGGCAGACGAGGCAAATGCCGAGCGCGAGCGGGCGCACCGCATTTCGCTCTTCTCGGCCATTGGTGTGGGCGGCGGCTCGATTGTTCTGCTGATTGCAGTTATCGCTGCTAAGCTGCTGAAAAAGCAGCCGACCACGGTATTCCAGGATACGTATTTCCGCGACGTGCCTGAGGGTGTGCACCCGGCAACCGTTGCTGCCTTTATGAACATTGGCGACATCGAGGTACCTGATCGGGCATTTGTGGCGACGCTCATGAAACTTACCGACGAGCGGGTCATTCAGATTGAGCAGTCGGTTGAGGATGAGGACGACTATCGCATTTCGTGTAGTGAGTCTGCGCAGGAACAGGTCACAAATCGCACCGACCTCAACGCTTTGTATCTCTATTTCTTGGGCGCTGAGAAGGACTCTTCGGGCGTGCAGTCGCGTTCGTTTAAAGAGCTCAAGCGCTATGCGCGCAAGCATACGGAGGCATACCAGGCAGCGCTGGAGCAGTTTAACAGCGGGGTTAAGCTCTCTGTTGCCGAGGCGAATCTTGTGGCAAATTCGGGTCGTGCCGCGCTCTGGCTTTCGTGTGGTATTGGCACCGTGCTCATTGTGGCGGCCATTTCCATGCTGTTTGCCTGCGACTTCTCGCTGCCCAACATCATTGCTGCGGTGGTTTGCGTAGCAGCATCGGTGCCGGCCATCATCCTGGGTTCGCGCATGCGCGGCCTTACGCAGCAGGGCGCTGAGCTTGAGGCAAAGTGTCGCGCGCTCAAGAAGTGGCTCGAAGACTTTACGGAACTCAAAGAGGCTATGCCGGGAGACCTGGTGCTGTGGAATAAGCTCATGGTAATGGCTGTGGCTCTGGGCGTTTCTAAGAAGACGTTGCGCGAGCTTGCAAACGCCGTACCTGCTTCTATCCGCAATCGTGACGACTTCTACACCTACTATCCGCTTTACTGGTGGTGCTATGGCCACGGCGATTCTCACGCGCCCGTCAACCAGCTTGGCTCGGCTTATCACAGTGCGCATGCCAGCTCGAGCGAGGGCAGTGGCGGCGGCTTCTCGGGAGGCGGCGGAGGCGGCGTCGGCGGAGGCGGCGGCGGGTCGTTCTAGCCTGCTTTGCGTTGTGCGGTGTAGAGCTGCGCCCTGCGGAGTCGCGCACTTTTGAGCTGCTCAGCAGGGTTGCATGCCGTGTGGCACCAACTCGCTGCTGATTCGCGCCGCGTGCCGGAATCACCCCAGGCCTCTCCCTGGTCGTGCTGCGCGCCAAGACTCGCACGTAATCACACGAAGACACCCACATGAAAAGAGCTCCTCAGGCAATGCCTGGGGAGCTCTTGGTTTTGGATGCGACGCGGAGAGAGTTGCGAATGCATCCGGCCACGGACGTTGCAATCCGTGACGGTGCCTATACGCCGCCCGTTTTGGTGGTGTTGCGTCAAGCTGCCCTCAAGACGCGTTACCGTAGTGTCTAGGCGGATAGGTCCATGCCATAGATGTATAGCTCGCGGGGTAAGGAGAGATTTCGCTCCTCGCGGCGCGCGCGATACGTCGCCATACGCTTCATGCCGCGGCGCTCGTAAAACGACCACGTGCAATCGGTATCAGTGTATAGATACACCTTTTGCTCGCCCAGCGCGGCAAAATACGAAGAAGCAGCATCAAATAACACAGTTCCCATGCCAAAACCGTGTGCGCGCGGGCTTACCACAAGCAGGGTAATCTCGTTTTTGTCAGGCATATCGCTTTGCTCGAGAAGCTCAGCGTCTACCTCAAGCTCGCGGTCATACCAAGCACGAAAGTGCTCATACGCCTCGGGCTCAGCCTCGGGAAGGGTGCGTGAAAGTTCATCTGCTACCTCGCCCCAATGCGCGAGCGCAGCGTTGCTCTCGCGCTCTGAGCGTGCAAGTACAATGCCCATAGGCTCTTCGTTCACAACAGCTACCTGCGAAAATGTAGATCGAGCAAGCAAACGGGAGAGCTCTAGTTTTGCCTCGTCACGCGCGTACTCAACACTTGGTATGTACGAATCGCTATGCCAATACTCCCGCACCATCTCGGCTACGGATTCAATATCACTATCTTCAAAGGGCCTGTAGAGGACTTTAGACATCTGTTCACCTTCCACGTTCGCCCCAGATTCATATCATGGAGCCGCGCGCCGAATGTGGCGGCTTCGTGTGACCACGTAAGCGGCGCGATTTCTCCGCCGAACCAACACCGGGTCTTGGTGAATTCTCCAAATATGGCATGTAAGCAACACAGCTTTCACCCCCTCTTGCGCTACATTAATGGCGTATGTGAAACGGGGCTTTGCTGGCGCGCAAGGCGCATGCAGCCCCTTTGCGACAAGGAGGGTTGCATGGCCGCTGATGTGAAGATCGCACGTGCGCTGATCTCGGTTACCGATAAGACCGGCGTGGTCGATTTCGCACGAGCACTCGTTGAGGACTTTGGAGTCGAGATTGTCTCGACGGGTGGCACCGCCAAGGCGATTGAGGACGCTGGCATTCCAGTGAGGCCTATTGAGGACTTTACGGGGTTCCCCGAGATGATGGATGGCCGCGTAAAGACGCTGCATCCCAAGGTGCATGGTGCGCTGCTTGGCCGTCGCGACTCTGAGGAGCACATGGCTCAGGCGTGCGAGCACGGCATTGAGCTGATTGACCTAGTGGTCGTGAACCTCTATGAGTTTGAGAAGACCGTTGCTGCGCCTGACGTGACCTTTGTGGATGCCATTGAGCACATCGACATCGGTGGCCCCTCCATGCTGCGCTCCGCCGCCAAGAACAACGATTCCGTAACCGTTGTGTGCGACCCGGCTGACTACGCAACAGTACTGGATGAGATGCGCCAGAACGAGGGTGCAACCACGCTGGCTACGCGCCGTCTGCTGGCTGCCAAGGTGTATACGCGCACCGCAGCTTACGACACGGCTATCTCTACCTGGTTGAATACCTACCTGGCGGGCGAGGGCACCGAGACTGCTGAGGCCGCGGACGCTGCTGAGTTTGTGCCGCCTGTGACCATTGACTTGCATCTGCAGAAGGCCGAGGACCTGCGCTATGGCGAGAACCCGCATCAGCCAGCTGCTGTGTATCGCTTTACCGACGAGTTTGGCAACCTGGCGTCTTCGGCAAATCCGCTGGTGGGCGCCACGCAGATTCAGGGCAAGCCGCTTTCGTACAACAATCTGCTGGATGCCGATGCCGCCTGGAATGCCGTGCGCGAGTTTGACGAGCCGGCGGCCATCATCCTGAAGCATCAGAACCCCTGCGGCTCTGCCGTGGCTGAGGACGTCACTACAGCCTACGACCGCGCCTTTGCTTGCGACCCCAAGAGCGCCTACGGTGGCATCATTGCGGTGAACCGCGAGGTGCCGCTGTCGCTCGTTGAGAACTTTGCCGACCGTGACAAGCTCTTCGTCGAGGTGCTCATCGCCCCCTCTTTTACCGAGGAAGCTCTGGAGCGCCTGTCGCGCCGCAAGAACCTGCGCGTGCTGGCAACGGGTGGCGCAGATGGTCACGCTACGCTCGAGGCTCGTACGGTTGACGGTGGCATGCTGGTTCAGGCTGTGGATACCGTTGGTGAGGAACCCGAGTCCTTTACGTGTTCCACGGCGCGCAAGCCGACCGACCAAGAGATGGACGACCTGCTGTTTGCTTGGCGCGTGGTAAAGACCGTGAAGTCCAACGCTATTCTTATTGCCAAGGATCATGCTGGTATTGGCATGGGTCCAGGCCAGCCTAACCGCGTTGACTCCGCGCTCTTTGCATGCGAGCGCGCTGAGGAGACCTGCGAGCGCATGGGTGTGGAGCCCACGGGCTTTGCGGCGGCTAGCGATGCATTCTTCCCGTTCCGCGACAACGTGGACGTTTTGGCGGCTCATGGCGTAACGGCAATCATTCAGCCGGGTGGTTCCATGCGCGACGAAGAATCCATTCAGGCTTGTGACGAGCACGGCATTGCCATGGTGTTCACGGGCGCCCGCCACTTCCGCCACTAAAAGCTACAAGAACCTACGAGTAAAGGAGACTGCATGGCGTGTGATGCCGTGACCAACGAAGAACTGTTTTCGAACGACGATGAGCGTCGGGCTTATGAGGAGTTCTGTGCTGCGCAGGACGAGGTGGCTGAGTTTCAGCTGGATAAGCCCGCACTGGTTTGCCGTTGGCGCATGGCACATCGCAAGGTCCCTATGCTCAACCGTCATATTCGTGCGCTGTCTCAGCGTCGCGTAAGCGGTGAGCCGCTTTCTACCAATATGCTTTCGTGGGCCAAGCAGCACGTGGAATGGTCACTTGACGCGGGTGTTTATGACGATCCAAACGGCGTGCTTATGCTTGTGATTGACGTGAATGGTAACGCCGCCATGACGGTGGGGGATTACGCCCCGTTGAGCGACGTGTCGCTTGCTGCTTTGGCTACTCGCGCTGCAGAGGCGCGCACTGAACAGGCCGAGACGGGTGTGGCACCCGAGGTGCTGTGTTGTGTTTCTGCATGCACACTCTATGTGGGCGCAGATGTAGGTGAGGACCTCTGTGGCGCCATGACGCTTGTGGAACAGCTTGCGACCACGCGCGGCTATAGCGTGAAGCGCGTAGACGACCTTTCGCAGGTAGAGCACCGCGCAGGAGCTCATCTGCTGGTCTCGGATGAGCATGGCGTGGTACTCGTGAGTACCGACGGCGAGGCCTCTGCAGACGACCGCGCTGCTGCGGAGTTTCTTGCCACGGGTCTCGCCAAGCTCTTTGCGTAAGGGTGCGGCATGCCGCCTCTTGAGGCCCTGAGGCGCCCTCTTGAGGCCTAGGGCGTCGTTCAAGGCCCTGAGGCACCCACAAGCCGCGCACAACAAAGCCCCCTTCTGCCAATGTCTACGAGACCAGGCGGAAGGGGGCTTTTCTAGCACAAGGCCGACTGCCGTGGATTTCCACGGAGCCAGCCTCGGCAGGTCGCTAGAACTTTGGACTACTTAACAACCAGAATGTCGCACTCCGTGTTCCTCAGCAGGAAGGTGGAGATGGAGCCGAGGAGCGCGTACTTGATGGAGGACAGGCCACGTGCACCACAGAGCACTAGGTCGGGCTGAATCACATCGAGCATGTCGTCCTTCAGTGTCTCACGGATGCGGCCGGCGCGAACGATAACCTCAACCTCGGGAATGTCGGGGCTTGCCTCGGCCTCTGCAACCTGCTTGGCAATGGAGGTGCGGAATGCCTCTTCAAGGCCGTCGACCAGGTCGACCGGATAGGAGCCTGCAGCCTCAAGCGCAGTGGAGTCGATAACGTGGCCAATGATGAGCTTGGCCTTGTTGTTTGCGGCTACCTTAATGGCGCGCGCGAGCACAAAATCCTGCTGCTCAGTGCCATCGAGCGAAACAAATACTTTCGAATAACCCTCGTTCATAAAAGCCTCCCTTTGAGGTGACGGGCGCTTATAATTGCGGCCCGCTTGGCGCTTTGCCTTAGCGAAGTTATACCCTAATGTGCCCTTCTTTGCTTCAATATCGCCTGCATTATTTTGTGAAAGACGGGGAGTTTTTTTGCACCTGCATCTACGTGCGATAATGGTTCCTCGGTTTGTTTCCAACTGTTACATGCTGCCTGTTCGCACCCTATCGAAAGGTGTCTCGTGGATATTATCGAGCTATTAAAATCGGCGTTCCTTGGTCTGGTCGAGGGCATTACGGAGTGGCTGCCCATCTCTTCGACCGGCCACATGATTCTGGTTGATGAGTTTATTAAACTCAACGTGTCGGACGCGTTTTTGAACATGTTCCTCGTGGTTATCCAGCTGGGCGCCATTCTGGCGGTCTGTGTGCTGTTCTTCCACGAGCTCAATCCCTTCTCGCCCTCCAAGGGCAAGGAGGGCCGCGCGGAGACCTGGAAGCTTTGGGGCAAGATTGTTCTAGGTTGCATCCCGGCTGCTGCTATTGGCCTGCCGCTGAACGACTGGATGGAAGAGCATTTCTACAATGCTCCCGTGGTAGCAGTTGCGCTGATTGTCTACGGCATTGCCTTTATTGTGATTGAGACGAGCCGTGCTCGTAAGCGCGAGACCATGGACGTGCTGCCGGGTGGACGTCCGGCTGGTAGCCATTTTGCTACCCCCGCCGCAGCTGATGGCGAGGACGATCTGGACTTTGGCGAGATTACAACGCTCGACGAGCTTTCGTGGAAGACCGCGCTGGGCATAGGCTGCTTCCAGGTGCTTTCTCTTGTTCCAGGCACCTCGCGCTCTGGCTCTACCATCATTGGCGGCTTGCTTTTGGGTTGCACGCGCTCGGTTGCTTCTAAGTTCACGTTCTTTTTGGCTATCCCCGTTATGTTTGGTGCGAGCGCGCTTAAGCTTGTGAAGTTCTTCCTTAAGGGTGGCAGCTTTGGCGTAAATGAGGCTGCAATTATGGGCGTTGGTTGCCTTGTGGCCTTTGTGGTTTCGCTGCTGGCTATCAAGTGGCTCATGGGCTTTGTGCGTCGCCACGACTTTAAGGCCTTTGGTGTTTATCGCATTGTCCTCGGCGCCGTTGTGCTGCTGTACTTCTTGGTGCTAGCGCCGACGTTGGGACTGTAAGAGCAAATCGCTTGATCTCTAATTTCAGCTTTAGCTGTCGAGCCGCATAAACGTGGGGCGTTTTGACAGTCTGTTTGCGACAAGCTGAGTGGCTGTATGTAAGAAGGCTTGGGCTTTCACAGAAAATCGTCTGCAGCGTAGTGACCGATTTTCTGGAAACCCAAGCCTTCTTTTCGTGAATCTTTTTGTTAGGTGAGGCTCGTCTAACCGTGTACGACGTTTTGCGGCTCGCGGTCATACACCAGATAGTCGACCATGGCCTGCAGCGTCATTTGGCGCAGGGTGTCGTTGGCTTCCTCAGTGCAGTAGGCAGTGTGTGGGGTCACCACGCAACGACGGTGCTCAATAAGTGCTCGGTTGGGGGTTGTCTCGTCTGCTAAAACATCGAGGCCTGCACCGCAGATGCCGCGCGTACCACCAGAAGCGACATTCTCGTCGAGTGCAGCAACCAGTGCGTCTTCGTCAACGACGGGTCCACGCGCGGTGTTGACCAAAAATGCCGTGGGCTTCATGACCTCAAGCTCGTGCGCGCCAACGAGCTTTTCGGTTTCTGGAATCAGCGGGCAATGCAGGCTCACAACATCGGAGATGGCGAGAAGCTCATCGAGCGTTTCCATCTTTTCACACCCGGCAGCAGCGAGCGTCTCGGCCGATTTAGTGGGCGCCCACACAACAACGCGCATGCCGAGCGCCTGCGCGATGGGCACCATGGCCTGCGCAATGCGTCCAAAGAAAATAAGACCCAGTACCTGGCCCTGCGTGCGATGTGAAGTGTATCCATCGAGCGGATTCCATTCGCCGGCCTGTACATGGCGGTTGCAGAAGGTGATCTTGCGCATAAGGTCGAGCATGAGGCCGCAGGCGTGCTGTGCAACATCAAGGGCGCAGTACCCCGGGCAATTGGTGGTAAGGATCCCATGCTTGGCAAGACCTGCTACATCCACGTGATTGAGGCCAATAGACATGCTTGAAACAAGCCTGACGCCTGCCTGAGTCATGGTGTCAACGGCCTCGCCCAGTACCGGGCCAAACTCGCCAATAAAGCCTTCGCAGCCCTGCAGCTGCTCGGCTGAGGGGCACACGAGCGGCTCGTGTGCGCAGCCTACCAGCTCAATCTGGTCTCCGCCTTCAATGGTGTTTAGAACGGCTTGCGCCCGCTCGGTAGAACCGTCGACAACGTAGTACAAAACGCGATGTGCCATAGATACCTCCTGTAAATTGATAGCCCCCATTATGATGCATGTGCGCACCCACGGTACAATGGCTTGACGATTCAATTTGGGGAGGCTTACGCATGAAAAACGTGTACTTCAACCATGATGGCAATGTCGACGACCTGGTGAGTTTGCTGTTGTTGCTCCAGGTGCCTGATATCAACCTTACGGGTGTTTCGGTGGTTGATGGTGACGGTGTCATTGAGCCTTCAACGGATGCTTCGCGCAAGATTATCGACCTGTTTAACCAGCATGGGCACAAGCTGGCCGTTGCTATGTC
>CAVJWJ010000006.1:0-37710 GCA_963653375.1 Roseburia sp. CAG:303 | reverse complement strand
ACGCATGCAGATCGGGAGCGCTTCTTTGAGATTGTGGATGAGCTGCTGATGTCGGCCCACGCCCCCCTCTACTAACTAACGGCCGAATCACAATACCGCACCTTGCCGCTCAAGCCTTCGGGCGCCGCACGTCAGGCGTGCGCCCTCGGCTTTCGTGGCAATCTGCGGCATTGTGGCCGGCCGTTTTTTGGAATGGCACTCAACCTTGCTCTTCAAGCCGTCGCTCGCGTACGTCTAGTACGCGTCGCTCCTCTGATCTGCAATCCTTGGGCACCTCAGTCGCCCGTGTAACTGCTTTCAGCCGGTAGTTTTGAACAAAAAACACGATATTCTGAAGCAGTTTCGCGACTTTGCGAGTAGAGATAGCAAAACCCCAGGAAAGAGAGCTTCTCTTTCCTGGGGTTTCTTCGTGTCTACTCGGCAAAACCTAATACTGCTTCATAATATCGCGATTATCTGTCTGTAAAAGCCTTACAGCAGCGCGTTTAGGAAGCTTGTGCCCTCGCCGTTACCGGTGACGTTGAAGTTATCGAGCACGGTGGCGCCCAAATCGCTGCAAGTGGGGCGCAGACCGAGGTCGCGGCCACCAACAGGCATCGAAGGCGACCATGCTAACAACGGTACAAGCTCGCGGGTGTGGTCGGTACCGATGTAGGTGGGATCGTTGCCGTGGTCTGCAGTAACGATGACCAGGTCGTCATCGTGCATGGACTCCATCACGTGTCCTAAGCGCTGATCAAAGTCCTCGAGCGCCAGACCGTCGCCCTCGGGATTGCGGCGATGCCCATATACAGCGTCAAAGTCCACAAGGTTGGTAAAGCAGAAGCCACACCAGTTATCTGCCATAACCTCGTCCACGTGGTCCATGCCGTCCGAGTTGCTCTCGTTGTGATAGTTGCGGTCAAAGCCGTGGCCACATAGCAAATCAAACGTCTTGCCCACCGCAATGGTGTCGTAGCCAGCCTCGTGCAAAAAGTCGACCACCGTGGGACCGGTAGGGGTGAGGCCATAGTCGTGACGGTTCGCGGTGCGTGTGAAGTGCTCGCGATCGGAGCCTACATAGGGGCGTGCAATCACGCGGCCCATGGTAATCTCGGGCCCATTGATAAGCGTGCGTGCGTACTCGCAAATGCGGTAAAGCTCATCGAGGGGAATAATATCTTCGTGTGCGGCAATCTGCAGCACCGAGTCGCCCGAGGTGTAGACAATCAGGTCGCCCGTTTCCATCTGCTGCTCGCCGTAGTCGTAAATGACCTGTGTGCCCGAATACGGTTTGTTGCACAAAATGCCGCGTCCAGAGAACTCGCGCAGCTTATCAAGCAAGCTCTCGGGGAACCCCTGCGGGAAGTAATCCACATGAAAACGCGCAGGTAGACATACCATTTCCCAGTGGCCATCGAGCGAGTCGTTGCCATAAGAGGTAACCTGCATGCGTCCGTACGCGCCGGCGGGAGTCTCAGGCGTAGGGATGCCTGCAAACGGCTTGCCTGGGCGTGTGAGATTCAGGCCAAGGCGTGCCATGTTGGGCAGCTCAAGCGCACGGCCGCGATTCTCCATCCACCAGGTGGTCATGTGGCCCAGCGTGTCGGCACCTTCGCTTGCATACTTGGTGGCATCGGGGGCATCGCCTACGCCAATTGAGTCGATAACAATAGCAAGGATGCGCTTGTATCGCTTGTAGTCCATGAGCGTTCCTTCCGGCTACTGCTGAGCGGCTTCTTCGAGAATTGCCACCGAGGCAGAGACGCCCAAGCGCGTAGCTCCGGCCTCAATCATGGCGTAAGCCTCGGCAAGGCTATGGATGCCACCTGCGGCCTTGACACCAAAGTCCGGGCCCACGGTCTTGCGCATAAGCGCAACGTCTTCTACGGCAGCGCCGCTGTGGGAGAAGCCCGTGGAAGTCTTTACAAAGTCTGCGCCGCCCTCAACGGTGAGTTTGCTTGCAAGCTCAATCTCTTCGTTGGTGAGCAGGCAGCACTCGATAATCACCTTGAGGAGAGCGCCACCTGCGTGGGCAGCCTCGGCGACGGCGGTAATGTCAGCACGTACAACGTCGGCGTTTCCGGCTTTGAGCTCGCCGATGTTAATAACCATGTCAACTTCCTGTGCACCGGCGGCAACCACATCGGCTGTCTCGGCCGCTTTGGCGGCGGTGGACATGGCACCCAGAGGGAAGCCAATAACGGCGCAGGTCTTAACATTGGTGCCGGCGAGGGCAGCGGCGACGCGCGGCACCCAGTAACCGTTGACGCAGACGCTCGCGGTGCCGTAGTGCTTAGCCTCGGCAACAACAGCGTCAATCTGCTCGGCCGTGGCGTCGGCTTTGAGCAGGGTGTGGTCCATGTATTTGGCGAGCTGTTCGCAGGTGAGTTTCATAAGGGAAGTCCTTTCTGTTGGTGCAGTGCTGCTAGTTTAGCGCCACTAGCTTAACGCCACGCCGTCTTTGGTAACGGTGGCGATGAGTAACGGTTTTGCGTCTGGTGCACAGGGGCTATACGAGATGGCCTCTTCAAAGGCTGCGCGACCACTGGCGAGTTTTGCCTCGTCGCTTGCGTAGAGAATGGCTACTGCCTCGCCCTGCTCTACGGCATCGCCGTAGGTCTTGAACAGAGTAATACCCGCGCGGTGGTCGATGGGGTCGCCAACTTTCTCGCGCCCTGCGCCAAGCTTGCAGCTGGCAATGCCTACCAGCTCTGTATTAATGGCAGAGATATAGCCGCTCACAGGTGCCGTCACGGTATACGTCACATCCGTTGTTTCAAAGCGGCTGGTGTCGCGGAGGTAGGAGGAGTTTCCTCCCTGGGCTTCTATCATTTCGCAGAGCTTCTCAAAAGCGCTTCCGTTGGCAATGACCTCTTGCGTGCGTTTTTCTGCTTCTGCAAGCGTAAAGCGCCCCGTGAGCGCTGTTGCACGGGAGGCGAGGGCGAGGCACAAATCGGCTAGATCTTGGGGGCCGTGCCCTTGCAGTGTCTCAACGGACTCCACAATCTCCAGGGTGTTGCCGATGGCGCGCCCCAGCGGGCGATCCATATTGGTGATGAGTGCCTCGACATTTCTGTCAGCCCCGGTGCCAATGGCCACCATGGTTTTTGCAAGTTCGAGGGCTTCGGGCAGCGTTTTCATAAACGCGCCGGAGCCTACTTTTACATCGAGTAGCAGGTTTTGCGTGCCTTCGGCAAGCTTCTTGCTCATGATGGAGCTTGCAATGAGCGGGATGCTATCCACGGTGGCAGTTACATCGCGCAAGGCGTAGAGCAGGCGATCTGTGGGTGCCAGGTTTTCCGTTTGGCTCACAATAGCGGCGCCGTGGTGCTGTAGGAGCGCAAGGAAGTCGGCCTCGTCAAAGGAGACCTGCATGCCCGGGATACTTTCCAGCTTGTCGAGCGTGCCGCCCGTGTGGCCGAGTCCGCGTCCACTCATCATGGGCACGTGAATCTCCGGGTCCATAGCGGCAAGCAAGGGGGCCACAATGAGCGACGTTTTGTCGCCTACGCCGCCCGTGGAGTGCTTGTCTACGGTTGTTCCCGGCAGGCTAGAGAGGTCAATTTGCGCACCCGATTGCATCATATGGAGGGTGAGCTGGCAGGTCTCCTCGTTATTCATGCCGCGCAAAAAGATGGCCATAAGGAGCGCCGAGGCCTGGTAGTCAGGAATCGTGCCCGCCGTGTAGCCCGCTATGAAAAAGCCAATCTCCTCGTTGGTGAGCGTGCCGCCATCGCGCTTTTTCTCGATGATGTCGTACATGCGCATGGCAACCTACCTCGCCAGATTCTGAGGACCAAAGCCGTAGGGGAGTATCTGCTCAAGCGTGCGCACCACAGGCTCCTCGCCCTCAACGCCGCCCAAAATGATGGTGAAGGTTGCCGGGTCGCACCACTCCATCATCACCTGACGGCACACACCGCAGGGCGGGCAAATGCTCTCAGGGGCGCTGCCTTCTGGGCCACCCACAATAGCAATGGCGCAAAAATCGCGATGCCCATCAAAAACGGCGCGGAAAAACGCCGTGCGCTCGGCACAGGTGCAGGGGGTGTGAGCTGCGTTTTCGAGGTTAGCGCCTCCATAGACCGTGCCATCTGCGCAAAGGAGTGCTGCTCCTACAGCAAAGTGTGAGTAGGGCACGTAGGCATGCTCGCGTGCCTCAAGAGCTTGGGCTATTAGGTCTTGTGTGTTGTATTCCATTCTAGGTCTCCAATCGAAAAACCCCGCTGCACCAAGGGCGGGCAGCGGGGCATAAAACGTGCGCGGTGAGGTTGCACAGCGTGAGGCTGCACAGCGGCTAGCGCTGACCCTTCTCATAGGGTACGCCATCGGCTGCAGGTGCACTGGAGTTGCCCACAAACAGCACGAGCACCACAAGGGTAAGCACATAAGGTAGACAGGCGAGCAGCTGGCTGGGCACGGGGATAGCGCCGCCACCCAGGATAACTACGAGCGCCTGAGCCAAGCCAAACAGCAGACATGCGCGGTAGGAGCGATGCGGGGTCCACTTGCCAAAGATGACGGCAGCCAGTGCAATAAAGCCCTGACCAGCCACGGCGGTCTGCGTGAACTGCGAGATAACGGCCAGGGTAAGCGAAGCGCCGCCAAAACCTGCAAGCACGCCAGAGAGTACAACACAGGTAAAGCGGGTGCGCTGGACGTTGATGCCCAGGGTATCGGCTGCGGCGGGGTGCTCACCCACGGCGCGAATACGCAGGCCCCACTTGGTCTTATAGAGCACAAACCACATGATCACAGCAGCGGCGAGTCCCAAAACTACGGTGACGTCGACGTTGAGGTTTGCCCATGCGGTGCCCTGGAAGGCGCTCTTACCAAAAATCTTGGGCAGGGTATTTACGGTAGGAGACTGCGTGCCGCCGTCCCAGAAGATTCGTGCCAAGAATAGGGCGATGCCCGGTCCCAGCAGGTTAAGGGCAATGCCGGAGACGTTCTGGTCGGCGCGCAGAGTAACGCTTGCAAAGGCGTGCAGGGCTGCAAGCAAGCCACCGGCCACACCAGCCATCAAAAAGCCAAGCCAAGCGTTGCCGGTAAAGTACGAGGTAGCGGCACCAGCCAAGGCGCCAATGGTCATCATGCCCTCGATGCCAATGTTTACTACGCCCGAGCGCTCGGAGATAACGCCGCCCAGGGCGCCAAACACCAGCGGGGTGGAGTACATCAGGGTGATGCCTACGAGAAGCAGAATGTTAGTGAGCATTTCGTTCCGCCTTCTTCTTCTCAATCTTGTCGGCAATCATCGGAACAACGCGCGCAATAGCAACGAAGAACACGATGGTGCCAATCATGATGTTGATGATCTCGGTGGGGGCGCCCACAGCGAGCTGTACCGACTGGCCGCCGTAGAGCAGCGCACCAAACAGCAGGCCAGCGGGAATACAGCCCAGCGGCGAGGAGCCTGCGAGCAGGGCAACGGAGAAGCCGTTGAAGCCGTAGTTCTCAAACGAGGCGAGCTGCGAGAGGCAGTGCGGCTGAATGCCTGTGATTACCAAGGCGCCAGCCAGACCAGAGATGGCGCCTGCGATAGCCATGGCACGCACGGTGTTGCGACCAGCGTCGATACCGGCAAACTCAGCGGCGTCGCGGTTAAAGCCCACGGCGCGCAGCTCAAAGCCAAGCTTGGAGCGATAGAGCACAAACCAGATAACCACAGCCACAATAATGGCGGCGATGATGGCGATGTTCACGTCGGTTTTGACCAGGAAGTCGTAGAGCCACGGCACGTTCTTCAAGGTGGCAAGGCCCTGATCGGACATCTTCCACTGGGGCAAGATCATGGTGTAGCTCGACTCGTTGACCACCAAGCTCGAGGTGGAGTTGGGGCGGTGGTAGGCATCGCTTGCTACTACAAAGTCGTTGATGTAGAGCATGATCCAGTTGAACATGATGGCGCTGATAACCTCATGGATGCCATGGCGCGCCTTGAGAAAGCCAGTAGCGGCACCAATCAGTGCGCCGCCTGCTACGCCAGCAAGCACGACAAGCGGAATCTGGATGGGTGCGGGCAGATTAAGCTTGGCGCCCACGAGCACGGCAAAGACGGTGCCAGCGATGTACTGACCCTCGGCGCCAATGTTAAAGAGGCCGGTCTTAAAGGCAAAGGCCACCGAGATACCCGTCAGAATGATAGGTGCCGACTTAATAAGCGTGTTAGAGATGTACTTGGGCTTAGAGAACACGCCCTGGAAGAGCGCTGCGAACGACTCACCCGGGTTGTAGCCAGCAACCGTTAAGAGGATTGCTGCTACCAAAAAGCCCACGGCAATGGCCACATAGGTGGCTGTGCGTGGCTTGCGGAGGATCTTTTGCAAGAAGAGTCTCATTTACTCCTCGCCTCCTGCCATGTACAGGCCGATGCGCTTCTCGTCAACTTCGCCCTGCTTAAAGGATGCGGTGATACGGCCATCGTAGATAACGTCGATGGTGTCGGATACGTTCATAACCTCGTCGAGCTCCAAAGAGATGAGCAGGATGGCGGCGCCGCGGTCGCGCTCGGCAATCAGCGCCTTCTGCACGTACTCGATGGCGCCTACGTCAAGGCCACGGGTGGGCTGCACGGCAATAAGAACATCGGGGCGCTCAGAAACCTCGCGCGCAATGATGACCTTCTGCTGGTTGCCGCCCGAGAGGCCAGCGGCGCGTACGTTGGCGCAGCCAGCGGGGCGGATGTCGAAGTGCTCAATAAGGCCTTCGGTAAATTCGCGCATACGAGCGCGGTCGAGCATGCCATGCGAGCCAAACTCCGGCGTGCGGTACTTCTTGAGCACGGCGTTTTCGGCAACAGTGAAGGGGAGTACCAGGCCACGGCGCTGGCGATCCTCGTGAATGGTCGAGACCTTGTGGTCAATCACGTTGCGGATACTAGTGTTCTGAATCTCTTCGCCGTGCACTTTCACGGTGCCAGACTCCGCTTTGGTGAGGCAGGTAATGGCCTCTACCAGCTCTTTTTGGCCGTTGCCGTCAATACCGGCAATACCAACAATCTCGCCCGCGCGCACCGAAAGGCTCAAACCGCGGACCATCTCGATACCACGCTCGTCCTTAACGTGCAGGTCAGAAATTTCAAAGACGGGCTCTTTGGGCTCGGCCGGCGTCTTCTCGACCACCAGGTCTACGTGGTGGCCCACCATGAGCTCGGCGAGCATCTCTTCAGTGACCTCGGCCACATCAATGGTGCCCACGTCCTTGCCGCGGCGAATGATGGTGCAGCGCTGGGAGGAGGCTTTAATCTCCTTGAGCTTATGCGTGATGATGATGACCGTCTTACCCTTGGCGGTAAGGCCGCGCATAATCTCAATCAGGCGCTCAATCTCTTGCGGGGTTAGCACAGCGGTAGGCTCGTCCAGAATTAGCACGTCAGCGCCACGATACAGCGCCTTGAGAATCTCTACGCGCTGCTGCATGCCTACGGAGATGTCTTCGATTACCGCATCGGGGTCGACCTCAAGGCCGTACTCCTCGATAATCTTTACAACGTTTTCGCGTGCGGTCTTCATGTCCAGCACGCCAATGCCGCCCGCACGGCACACCTCGTCGCCCAAAACAATGTTCTCGGTAACGGTAAAGTTGTGCACGAGCATGAAGTGCTGGTGCACCATGCCAATGCCGTGCGCGATGGCGTCGGCCGGACCGTTGATGCGCGTCTTCTCGCCGTGCAGGAGAATCTCGCCCTCGTCTGCCTGGTAGAGGCCGTAGAGCACGTTCATGAGCGTACTCTTACCAGCACCGTTTTCGCCGAGTACGGCGTGGATGGTGCCTTCCTCTACTTCGAGGTGCACATGGTCAAGGGCGCAAAACGAGCCGAACTTCTTAACTATGCCCTGCATCTGCACTGCATAGCGCTTGTCTTGCTGCATGCCGCCTCCCCTCGCTTTCTGTGTCTTGAATGCCTCGGATGTCGTTGATGACGTTCCGCGGTTGCGGAGCTCCACGTGCTCTACAACCGCGGAACGGCTCGCGTGAGGTGCGAGCCGTTCCATAGCGAAGCCGCGCCCGTAAGAGCGCGGCATGAACGATTCGCTTACAACTTAGAGCGTAGAGAAGTAATCGTTAAAGTCGTCCTCGGTGCCCGGAACCGTAATCTCGCCAGACTTAATAAGGTCGCACAGATCCAAAGCGGTGTTGTAGACGTCATCGTCCATCAGATCGTGGTGCTCGGAGATACCCACAGCGTCGTCGGCCATGGAGAGCTCAACGTTGGTGCCGCCAAGCTTGTCGCCGTGAACGAGCTGCTTGGTGACTTCCTGAACAGCCTCGTTAACCTTCTTGAGGACCGAGGTGAGCATGTTGTCGGGAGCCTGATCGTACTGATCGGAGTCGACGCCGATGACAAGCTGGTTGGCCTCGGTAGCAGCCTCGATAACGCCGTTGCCGCAGTTGCCAGCGCACTGGAATACGATGTCGCACCCGTCGGTGTAGAGCTTGGCGCCTACGGCCTTGCCCTTAGCAGCGTCGGTGAAGGTCTCGGTGTACTGAGCGACAACCTCAACCTGCTTGTTCTCCTTGGCGTTGGTGTAAGCAACACCAGCCTTGTAGCCATACTCAAAGGTCTTGAGCACGTCGGAGGCCATGCCGCCCACAAAGCCAACCTTGTTGGTCTTGGTGGTCATAGCAGCAATGTAGCCAGCCACAAAGGAAGGCTCCTGGGAATGGAAGGTCACGCCCGTGAGGTTAGAGACAGGGGACTCGTAAGCGTTGTCGATGATGGCAAACTCGACATCGGGGTTCTGCTTAGCAGCGTTCTCCACAGCGTCGGCCATAGCAAAGCCAATGCCCCAGACAACCATGTTGCCGTCGTCGACAGCCTTGTCGAGGTTGGTAGCGTAGTCGGACTCCTGCTTGGACTCGGTGTAAGAAACCTTAGCGCCGGTGTCCTCGCCCAGCTGCTGCAGGCCTTCCCAAGCGCCCTGGTTGAAGGACTGGTCGTTTACGCCACCCATGTCGGTGACCATGGTGACCTTAACCTTGGAGCCTGTCTCAGCAGAGCTCGAGCCAGCGTCAGAGCCAGCAGTGGTGTTGCTGGAGCCGCCGCAGCCCACGAGGCCGAGGCCCATGACGGTGGCAGCGGAGCCGGCAAGGCCCAAGAAATGACGACGAGATACATTGATGTTCATGCTGTTGTTCCTCCTGTTGTCGAACGCATGATAACTATCTTTGCGTTGCGAACGTGCCGCAACGATAAGACCAATAGGGTGGTGCGCGCTAGGCATCGCAGGCGACGGAAAGCGCAACTTCCATCATCTGGTTAAAGCCGGTTTGGCGCTCGTCTGCAGGCAAGCCCTCGCCGGTGGTGAGTAGGTCGGAGATAGTGAGCAGGCAAAGCGCTTGCTTGTTGGCGCGCGCAGCGTTGAGGTAAAGCGCTGCGGCTTCCATCTCAACAGCAAGAACGCCCATCTTTTGCCAGCGGAAGTTGTAGTCGGGCGAATCGGTGTAGAACACGTCGCTCGAAAGCACGTTGCCTACGCGCATGTTTACGCCCTGCGCGCGACCTGCGGCTACGGCGCGCTCCAAAAGGTCAAAGCTTGCAATGGGAGCAAAGGTGCCGGGCAGCTCAAACTGGGCAGCAAAATTGGAATCGGTGCAGGCGCCCATGCCAACTACAACGTCTTTGAGCTTGATGCTGGGGTCAAGACCGCCAGCTGAGCCAATGCGGATAATCGCGTCTACATCGTAGTTGTGAAAGAGTTCGTAAGAGTAGATGCCAATGCTGGGCATGCCCATGCCGCCGCCCATTACCGAGACGGGTTTTCCGTGGTACGTGCCGGTAAAACCAAGCATGTTGCGCACCGTGTTAAAGCACACGACGTCCTCAAGATAGGTGTCGGCGATGTATTGCGCTCGCAGTGGATCGCCAGGCATGAGAACGGTTTTTGCAATGTCCCCCGCTTGCGCAGCGTTATGGGGAGTCGGGGTGCTTGCCATACGGGACGCGGCCTCCTTACGTCTAACCTTGCGCGCGTTGTGCGCACGTGTCCTTACTTTGTCATAACGTGGCAAAAACGTCCACGAGAAACACTGTTCATTTTGATCTTTAACACGTCTTATTCGGCGTACGTAAGCCATGTGCGGGGCGTGCGGCGCATGGGGAATGGGTGGGCTAAGGCTTATGTGTCCGCACGGGTCGGTATACTTGGTGAGCCTTATCGCTTACCTAAGGAGTCTGTATGGCATACGCCGTTGATATCGATTCGCTCAACCCTGCGCAGCGCGAGGCGGTTCTTACCTGCGAGGGACCACTGCTGGTGCTCGCGGGTGCTGGCTCGGGTAAAACGCGCGTGCTGACGTTTCGTATTGCGCATATGATTGCCGACCTGGGCGTACGTCCTTGGCAGATTCTTGCCATTACCTTTACCAATAAGGCTGCAGCTGAGATGCGCGAGCGTTTGGGTGCCCTTTTGCCCGACGGCACACGCGGTATGTGGGTGTGCACCTTCCACGCCATGTGCGTGCGTATGCTGCGCGAGGACGCCGACCTGTTGGGTTATACCGGCCAGTTCTCCATCTACGATGACGATGACTCGCGCCGCATGGTTCGCGACATTATGCAGGCGCTCTCCATTGAGCAAAAACAGTTTCCTATCAACATGATTCGCTCCAAGATTTCGGCTGCCAAAAACGCCATGATTGGTCCTGAGGACATGTTGGGGCGCGCTTCGAGTCCACAGGAGGAGAAGGCCGCTCGCGTATACCTTGAGCTGGAGCGTCGTCTGCGTGCGGCAAATGCTATGGACTTTGACGACCTGCTAGTGCGCGCCTTGGAGCTTTTGCGCAACCACCCCGATGTGTTAGAGAAGTATCAGGAGCGCTTCCGCTACATTAGCGTGGACGAGTATCAGGATACCAACCACGTGCAGTACGAGATTGCGAACCTCTTGGCCGCGCGCTACCAGAACCTCATGGTGGTAGGCGACGACGACCAGTCCATTTATAGCTGGCGCGGCGCTGATATCTCAAACATTTTGGACTTTGAACAGGATTTTTCTGCTGCTAAGGTGGTCAAGCTCGAGCAGAACTATCGCTCAACCGGGCATATCCTCTCAGCTGCAAACGCCGTGGTGCGTCATAACTCGCAGCGCAAGGATAAGCGCCTGTTTACAGCTGAGGGCGATGGCGAAAAGATTCAAGCCTATCAGGCAAGCGACGAGCGCGACGAGGGTCGCTGGATTGCCTCGGAGATTGACAAGCTGCACGATGCGGGCACGGGCTACGACGACATTGCAGTTTTTTATCGCACCAATGCCCAGTCGCGCATTCTCGAAGATATGTTTCTGCGTGCGGGCGTGCCCTATAAGATTGTGGGCGGCACGCGCTTCTTTGACCGCGCTGAAATTCGCGACGTTATGGCCTATCTCAAGATGATTGTGAACCCGGCCGACGAGATGAGCGTTAAGCGCGTCATTAATACCCCCCGCCGCGGTATTGGCTCCACCTCTATCCAAAAGCTCGAGATGCTTGCGCGCGAGAATCACTGCTCGTTTTTCCAAGCGTGCGAGCTTGGCTGTGCTGAAACCGGCTTGTTCTCCGCAAAGGTGCGCAATGGCCTAGCTGACTTTGTGAACATCGTGCGCCAGGGCCGCCGCATAGATGGCGAGCTCAAGGATGTTGTAGAGGCGATTGTCGAGAAGACTGGTCTGGTTGCTGCGTATCGCGCTGAGGGCACTATGGAGTCTGAGAGTCGTGCCGAGAACATCCAGGAATTCTTAGGCGTAGCAGCAGAATTTGAAGAAGCGCACGAAGATATTGAGGGTACGTTGGAGAGCTTGGAAGAGCTCCGCGCTGCGGGCATGGCTGATGTTCCTGAGACGGCTGGTGCAGGTGCGATGGCTGGTGGCGTGAGTGCGGGTGACATGGGCGGCTTGGGTGTTACCTCGCGTGACGCGGCGCCGCAGGCAGGTTCGCTCGATGCTCTGGCAGCTCCACTTACCTCTTCGCAAGCTGCGCTTGCTGCCATGATTTCTGGCAACAACCTGGCTGCTACATCGCCAGTGTCGCCTGCGGTAAGCGCATCTCAGATTGCTTCTGAGATTGAGCGCACTTACGGCGAGCTTTCCTGCCAGGCACTGCCGGCTCTGATGGAGTGGCTGGCTCTGCGCTCCGACTTGGATGCTCTGTCTGGTCAGACAAGCGCCATTACCATGATGACCATTCACTCCGCCAAGGGCTTGGAGTTCCCTGCGGTCTTTGTGGCTGGCATGGAAGAGGGAATCTTCCCGCATGTTGCTGGCTTTGGCACAGAGGATGCTGGCAAGCTTGAGGAGGAGCGCCGCCTGGCATACGTGGCTATCACGCGTGCACGCAAGCGTCTGTTTCTTACCTATGCGGCTACCCGCCGCACCTTTGGCTCTACCCAGGCTAATCCGCGCTCGCGCTTTGTGGGCGAGATTCCCTCTGAGGATATTGAGTTTTCGGGCATTGGTTCGTCGGGCTTCTCGGGTACCGGTTGGGAAAAGCGCGGTGACCGTCGTGGAACCTTTGGCTCAGGTCAGGGTTCCGACATGTATGGTGGTCATGTCTTTGGTTCGCGCACGCGCTCAACAGGTGGTTCTAGCTCTACGTTTGGTTCTTCTTCTGGCTCGTTTGACAGCTTCTTTGGCGTGGCGGGTACTGAGCGTCATCGTGGCGTAAACCCCGATGCAGGGCGCCGTCCAGGCACCTTCTCTGCTTCTCCTGCAAAGCCTCGTACTCAGGAGACCCAGCATACTGTTGAGCAGCGGCGCCCCGATGCAGCTCGCGCAGCTGAGGTGTTTGCGCCGGGTGATGCGGTAAGCCATAAGACTTTTGGCCCTGGCACGGTTATCTCTGTTGATGGCGACATGATTGAAGTGCAGTTTGAGAAGAGTGGCAGGACTAAGAAACTCATGAAGGGTTTCGCACCGATTGTTCGACTGTAGTACCGCATCTTCGCGTTCAATCGTCGGTCGTGTACCTAAGTACACTTCCCTCCTCTTTCACGTGAACCTGCGGCACTACAGCGAACAATCAGGGAAACGGCTTCGCTCCTCTTTCGGGGCAATCTGCGGCACTACAGCGAACAATCAGGGAAACGGCTTCGCTCCTCTTTCATGCCAATCTTCAGCACTACAGCTTGACGAGAAGCCGTGCGTGGTTGAAGTACGCGGCGCTCCTCTGATTGGGCAATCTGCGGCACTACAGCGAACAATCCGATAGACGGGGGTTGATATTCTTCCGTTTATCTCCTCAGACTGTCGCTTGCGTTTCGAGTTGTGCCACTGCTCGATATGAGGGTAGGCGCCGCGCAGAATCGCGGTATCATCGCCGTGTCTTTTGAACCATAACGGGCATGCGCCCAGGAAAGGGGAGTAGCGATGGCTGAAGAGCTGTTCGTAGGCATTGACGTGGGCGGTACCTCGGTAAAGGTTGGTATTGTAACCCCCGAGGGTGAGGTTTTGGCCCGCGCGAGTGTGCCCACTCCGCCGCTTGTAGACGAGGCTGGCTACGCTGCGGTAACTAATGGCGTGCAGTCTGCGTTTGACGAGGCTGGTATCGACGTTGCAGCCCTCAAGGGCATTGGCTTGGCCGTACCCTGCCCAGTTCCGGCAGACGGTAACATTTCCATCATTGCCAACCTGAGCCTGAATCTCCAGGGCGTACAGGACGCGCTAAAGACTGCCTTCCCGGGTGCATATGTGGGCTTCCTGAACGACGCCAACGCTGCTGCTATGGGTGAGCTGTGGCGCGGCGCCGCTGCTGGCTACAACAGCCTGGTATTCGTAACACTTGGCACGGGCATTGGCGCTGGCGTGGTTTGCGATGGCAAGGTTGTCGCTGGTGCTAACGGTGCTGCTGGCGAGCTTGGCCACGTGTGTGTGAATCCCAACGAGACGCGCCAGTGCGGTTGCGGTCGCTATGGCTGCTTGGAGCAGTACGCCTCTGCCGCAGGTATCGTAAAGAGCTACCTCATGGAGTGCGAGGAGCGCGGTCTTGAGCCTGTTGAGCTTTCTGGTCCGTCCGATTCGCGCAGCGTGTTTGATGCTTACGCTGCAGGTGACGAGGCTGCTAAGGCTGCCGTTGACACGATGGGTGGAGCCCTGGGCTTTGAGCTTGCAAACGCGGCCTGCTCTTTTGACCCCGATGTCTTTGTATTGGGCGGCGGCGTTTCCAATTCTGCTGAGTACTACCTTGATCGCGTGACCGAGATCTTCAAGAAGATGACGCTTTCTTGCTGTGCAGACACGCCCATCATCGTGGCTTCGCTTGGCAATGACGCCGGTACGCTTGGCGCTGCTTACTTCGCGGTGCAAAACGCTTAACAGTACGTGCAAGCTGCCCGCTAGCCATGCTCTTTTGCAGTTGCTACGTTTAGCTGCTCTCGCGTAAAGAAGGTCCTCAGTTCTCTCTTTTGCTGTTCTCGCCTTTTAGGCTGCAGAATCGTTTAGGAGAATAACTGAGGACCTTTTCTGTTGTGGGTCTGGCCGATAGATAAAAAGCGCGCGGGTTTCCATTGTGGAGCCCACGCGCTTTTGCGTTTGACGATATGGAAGCCTAGCTCTACACGAGCGTGACGAGCTTAAGTAGCAAGTCCACAGTGCCTACGTTGTAACCGGCCGTGGCATACACGCCGCGCAGAGTCTCGCCTTCCGCGCAGGCAAGAATGGTGAGCGGTAGCTTCTCGGGGTTTGCAAACATACGACGTGCGAGCTTTTCGGGCAGCTCACTAAAGTCGTCATAAGCAATCGTTACCGAAGCATCCTTGAGCGCGGGCAGCGTACGTGCAAGCGTTGGGTCTTCAAGCTGGGCAGCATGGGAGATAACAAAAACAAGCGGCAGGTCTGCCTCGCAGACGCGCTCGGCTTGCTCGCGAAGCTCGTTGAGCAGGTGCTCGGTGGGCTCCATGCCCGGCTCCAAGAAAGAGACAACTACAGGGTGCGTGTCTGCGCCATGTGCGGCAGCAATGACTGCAGGATTCACAGATGCGCCAGTCTCATCTGCAAGCGTGAAGGGCTCAAGGGCAATGTCCTCAAGCATTTGCTCGGCAGATGGCTCGCGCAGCATAAGGCGGATAGGGCTAGCCACGCCGCACTCGCCAACGGTGAAATAACGCTCGGCTGCCTGAGAGTCGCCGTTGGGTAGGCGCGTGGAAGTGGTAAGGCGATAGGTGCCAGTAGGAATCTCTAGCGTGCAGACGCCATCCTCAGGCGCGCGTCCCCAGAAGTCGAGCGTCTCAAAGCTCAGGGCGTGGGTGCCCGCTACGGTGACAATGGTCTCCAGGTGGGCGATGCTCCAGGCCTGGAAGTAACCGGGCGCAGGTTCGGCACTGCTTGCAAACGAAACTTCGACCGTAGGCTCAGGGTGCTCAACAGCGGCCCATCTGCCACCGTGGTAGTACTCAACGGCGTGATCGGCGGGATTCACACGTGCAGCAATGCCGCAGCTGCGGCAGATAGCCACAAAGAGTGCGTGCTTGGTCACGGGGCTGCCCTGGCACGAGAGCCAAGCGCCGCGCGGGCTGCCTGAGAGCTTCTTTACGTGCTCTGTTGCTGCAAACTCAGTACGGTCGCAAATCAGCTTCCAGATGCGCAGGGGGTTCTCGCGGAACATAGTAACGGTCTGGGTATCAAAGACAGCGCTAAAGTATCCGCGGAAGCTCGAGAGCTGCTCAAAGAGGATGCGCGGGGCAAGTACATAGTGAACGTAAAGATCCTCGGCAGCCTCGCCTGCGTCCTGGGCACGAAGGTACGCAAGCGCCTCGTCGTGTACAGCGCGTGCACCCATCAGGTGATCTTCGAGTACATCGGCAGTCAGGTCGCGGAAGTCTTTACTGGTGAGGGTAGAAAGCAGTGCGGCGCGGTCGGCACCATTGTCCATGGTGAGAAAGCGGTCTACCTCAGGCGCATTAGCAAAGGCCATCTCGTAGTACTTGAGGCAGTCGTCATTAGCATGTCCGTGCTCTGCAGCCAGCTTGCGTGCAGCTTCAACAAAGCCTGCTACGCGAGCACCGCGCTGCAGGTCAGCTTCGTGTTTGCGGGTACGCCCACGCTGTACCTGCTCAGCCGTAAGCGGGCACGAAGGAGCAGGATGGTCGGCCGGAGCATGGACATCGCCATCACGCCAGATAGCACTGTCGTCCACCTCTGCCTCGTGCAGCATAAGCTCGATTGAGTTGGTCTCACCGGTGTTAATCAGAGCGTCGGCCATGCAGGTCTCGGTCGCAGCTACTACGCGTAGAGTGCCCTCGCCAATTACAATGTGAGCACATCCGGCCTCGTCGGTAATCAGGTGAGCAATGTCTCCCCAAGCGGCGGAGTTCACCAGCATGAGGCGAACATAGGCGCCAGACACGGGCTTTTCTGCTTCGTCGCGCACAGTGACGCTGAGCGTTGTGGTGGGGCCATAGGCTGCCGTCTGGTTCACAATTACCTGGCTGCCTTCACGCGCCAGAATGCTGTGGTCGCGCTCAAAATCGCAGGCAAAGTCCGAGAACAAACGCGTGTGTACGAGCATGGCACGTCCCGAGGCTGCTGTAAACCAGCCGCGGTTCAGCTCCTCTTCGGGCTCACAAGCACCTAGATAGAACCACTCGCCATCCACATAAGCTTCGACCCAAGCGTGGTTGTCGTCGCAGTGCGCCCACAGCGGCGTGTACATCTGGCGCGCGGGAATACCGTTGGCGCGCAGTGCTGTTACCAGGTAGGTCGATTCTTCGCCGCAGCGGCCAGAGCCCGAGGCTAGCATGCCAAGTGGGCCTAAGGTGCGGTCGTCAGAGGTCTGGTAGGTAGCGGTTTCGCAGCACCAGTAGTTAACCTCAAGCACGGCATCGTGCGCGCCCATGCCCTCAATACGCGTGGCAAGAGCAGAGCGGAAAGCCGGCCACGAATCAACAAGGGGCTCGTTGTTCACGCGCGGCGTGGCCACAAAGTGAACAAAGATGTCCTCGGGCACATCACGGCACCATGGGCTTGTGGCACGCAGCTCTACAGCTTGGCGCGCATAGGACTCAAAAACCGCAAAGGGCGTGTCGTACACATCCGTGAGGGGCATGGTAGCAAGGTAGCTGCGGACAAGCGCGGCAACGTCCTCGTTGTCGATGGCGGCAAAGCCGGCTTCAAGCTCAGCCTGCAGCGGTTCGAGCAATGCAGCGCGTGCCTTATAGCGCTCAGCGGCGTATGCGTGGAATGTCTCAGAAAGCAGCGACATTTAGTTCTCCTTGATCTTAACCGCGAGCACGGTGTCGGTCTCATCGGGCAGGTAGGGTGAGGGACCCAGGTCGGCAAAAGCAATATCGGGGTAGTCACTATGGGTCCAGCTGGTAGAAAGGGGTACCTCGGTGCCGTCCTGCAAAAGACGGATAGACTCAATGCGGTCCTTGGGCACGCCCATCAAGGGCACGGGGCCCAAGGCGTTCTCGTACAGGTGGAAGTAATAGGTATTGCCGTTGCGGGTAATGCGCCCCCACTCGGGCTTCTCGGGCGAGATGGGACCACCAGCGGCAACGCCGCAGCCATAAATGCTTGCAGAGTTGCGCTCCATCCAGCACCCAATTTGCGCCAAAATTTTTTGCGACTGAACAGGGAAGCGACCCGTTGCATCGGGGCCAACATTCAAAATCAGGTTGCCGCCCTTAGAGACAATCTCCACCAGTTTGTGAATCAAAAGGCTAGCCGGTTTGTAGTTGGTGTCGGTGGAGCAGTAGCCCCAGTTGTCGTTCATAGTGATGCACGATTCCCACGCAAGTGGGTTGCCTTCAACGTCAAAAAGACCGTTGGGCGGGATGATGCGCTCGGGGGTAACAAAATCGCCGTGATAGGGGGTCGGCTTGCACTCTGCAAGCGAGCCAAAACCTTCGCCAGAGACCTCCAGACGGTTGTCGATAATCACGTCCGGCTGAAGTTCGCGAACCATCTGCATGAGCTCGGTTGCGCGCCATTTTTCGCCGCGCATATCGTCGTAAGAAAAGTCAAACCACAGCAAATCAAGCTTGCCGTAATTGGTGCACAGCTCACGTACCTGTTCGTGCATGTAATCAAGATAACGATCAAAAACACGCCCATCGTTACAACCCGCTACTGGGTCGTTGCGCAGGGGAGCCTGGCGGTCTCCATACTGCGGAAAATCGGGGTGATGCCAGTCAATCAGCGAGTAATACAGACCAACTTTAATGCCCTCCCCCCTAAAGGCCTCAAGGTACTCTGCAACAATGTCGCGGCCAAAGGGTGTGCGGGTAGATTTCCAGTCGGTCGTTTGGGTGTCGTACAGGCAAAAACCGTCATGATGCTTAGCGGTAAGCACAGCGTATCTCATGCCTGCGCGCTTGGCCTGACGAGCCCACTCGCGGGCGTCAAAGGCATAGGGATTAAATTCATCAAAAAACGGACGATATTGCTCCTCGGGCATCTCCTCGGTACTACGCACCCATTCGCCTCGCGCAGGGATGGAGTACAGACCAAAATGGATAAAGAGTCCAAAGCGGTCGTGCAAGTACCATTTCATTCGTTGGTTGTAGCGAGCACGGTCAAACTGATACGTCACGGGAGCGCTCCATTCCAAGTTGTCGGTTTTGCGTACATCGGGGGTTTGTGGTCCGTGAAAGGTAGGTAATCGGCAGTGAGTGGTAAGACGTCCAACCGTTTACCTGTTGTCTTGGACATGTTAAAGCATCGTAAACGCGATACCGGGTCATTATAAATACAATATGATGCATACGCGACGCGTGTCGCCGTGGGTGGCGGCCGCGCGTAAGGAAAAGGGTGCCCGCGTAGCTAGATGGCAGCGCAGGCGCGAAAGGAGAGTTTCATGGATTTGGAAAACAAGCTGAACCCGGCCGTTTCTCGTCGTGGTTTCGTTGGCGCTGCAGCTGCTGGTGCCGCAGCTCTGGGTCTTGCCGCTTGCGGTAACTCCTCTTCGAGCAGCACCGATGCTGGTTCTGACGCTGGCTCCAGCGAGTCCACTGTCGAGACCATCGTTGCTGACGATGATGGCTTCGTAGTCAAGGCTACCGAGGACAGCACCACCGATAAGAACGAGGCTGTGCTTGCCTTCGAGGGTGAGTTCCAGGAGATGCACCCGATGAACTGGTCCGATGGTAACTCGGGCAACGTCGTGTACTACATCTACGACTCTCTGGTCGCTCTCGACAAGGATTACGAGCTCGTTCCCTGTGCTGCTGACTCTTGGGAGGTCTCTGAGGACGCTTGCACCTACACCTTCAAGCTGCACGAGGGCATCACCTTCGACGATGGCACCAAGCTTGACGCTGATGCTGTTGTGGCCAACTACAATGAGGCCATCAAGAAGGAGAACGGCTGGCGTCGTCGCCGCATCTTCATCAAGACCATTGATGATGACACCGAAGAGGTACGCGTTGACTCCTGCAAGAAGGTCGACGATCTGACCGTAGAGTTCCACCTGCCGAAGCCCTACGCTCCGTTCATGAACGCTCTCACCAACTTCTACATCATCAACCCCACCGTGGTCACCGATTCCAGCTATGACTACTCCAAGAAGTCCGCTGGTTCTGGTCCTTACGTCCTGGACAGCTATGCCAAGGGCGATCACGTAACCATCGTGAAGAACGACAACTACTGGGGCGGCCAGAACGGCGAACCCAGCATCGACACCGTTACCTTCAAGGTTGTTCCCGAGGCTGGTTCCCGTATCGCTATGCTCCAGACCGGTGAGGCTACGGCTATTTACCCCATGCCCACCGACCAGGTTGCTACCGTGCGTGCCGCTGGCGACATCAACATGGTGTCCATGGAGTCCACGACCATGCGTTACGTCACCCTTAACACCAACGTTGAGGGCCTCAACGACGTCAAGGTCCGTCAGGCTATGAACTACGCCTTCGACCAGGACGAGTACTGCAAGGTTATGTACGCTGGCGCTGCTACCCCTGCTACCTCCGTGCTGCCCGCTAAGGTTCCTGGCTACAAGGCTCAGGAGCCCTTCGAGTACGACCTCGACAAGGCTAAGTCCCTCCTCAAGGAGGCCGGTTATGAGGACGGCTTCACCGTCAAGATTATCGGCGACAACTCCACTCAGGAGACCAAGGGTATGACCTTCGTCATGCAGCAGCTTGAGAAGATCGGCATTACCGTTGACGTAACCCCCAACGAGGCTGCTACCAACGCTGACATCGCTGCTCAGCCCGAGGATTCCACTGAGATTCAGATGTGGTACGTCAACTGGGCTCAGAACGACGCTGACGGCTTCCTGCGCTCCCTGCTTTCCACTGGCATGACTCCTCCGACCGGTTACAACACTGCCTTCTGGAAGAACGACGAGTTCGACGCCGAGCTCGAGGCTGGTAACCAGGGCGCTACCGAGGACGAGCAGAACGAGCACTACGGCAAGGCTCAGGACATCGTGTGGCCCGAGTGCCCGTGGCTGTACCTCGCTTCTGACAACATCCTGATGTCCTATAAGTCCTGCATCGACGGTATTCAGTACCTGCCGATGGGCATCGACGTGACTCAGGCTACGCTCAACGTCAAGTAGTGACGCATATGCGAACACTTCGCATTGCTCTCTAAGTGGTTGAGGCTGCCAGCCTCCCAAGTTTTGGGGGGCTGGCATTTCCGGTTAATTAGGCACCGTTAAGTAAGTTGTAAGAAAAGGAGGGGTTGCATGGGGAAATACGTAACCAAGCGAATCTTGAGCATGATTCCATTGCTGTTTGTCATCTCTGTCGTCATCTTCTTGTTCATTCACATGATCCCCGGTGACCCGGCCCGTCAGGTTGCAGGCGCAACCGCCACGGTGGGCGAGGTCAACGAGGTCCGTCGACAGCTCGGTCTGGATCAGCCGCTGGTTCCGCAGTACATCAAGTGGATTACCGGCATTCTTCAGGGCGACTTTGGCATCTCGTATACCAACAAGTGCTCCGTTGCATCGCTGTTTGTTCCGCGTCTGCCCATCACCATTTACCTGACCATTTGCTCCATCACTTGGTCGGCCATTCTGGGCATTATCATCGGCATTCTGGCAGCTGTGAATCGCGGGCGCGCTTTCGACCTGATCGGCATGGTTATCGCCATCGCTGGTATCTCTCTGCCTAACTTCTGGCTGGGCCTGCAGCTCATGCAGATCTTTGCGGTAAACCTGCGCATCCTGCCTTCTGGTGGCGTGGATACGTGGAAGGGCTACATTCTGCCTTCGCTTGCTATGGGTGCGGGTATCATGTGCATCTTGGCGCGCGTTACCCGTTCTTCGATGATTGAGAATCTGGGCAAGGACTACATCCGTACGGCGCGTGCTAAGGGCCTCTCTGAGCGCAAGGTGATTTTCCGCCATGCGTTCAAGAACTCCTCCATCGACGTTATTACCGTTACGGCGCTGCAGATTGGTGCTTTGATTGCTGGTTCCGTTGTGGTGGAAACCGTGTTCTCCATTCCTGGCATGGGACGTCTGTTGGTCGATTCCATTGGCTTCCGTGACTACGAGGTGGTTCAGGCGCTTATCTTGTTCTTCTCGCTGGAGTACATGGTCATTAACCTTTTGGCCGACGTCTTGTATGGCGTCATTAACCCGCGTGTTCGCTACGAATAGGAGGTAGGCAATGTCTGATACTAAACAGAACGCGGCCGCCTCTTCTGCGGTTGCAGCCGAGGAACTGCCCAAGGCGCAAAACCCCACGATGCAGTTCATCAAGAAGTTCCTGCGTCGTAAGACCGCAGTCATCGGCTTCTTGTTCATCGTGTTTATTCTGCTCATGGCCATTATTGGTCCGAGCATTACGCCGTACGACCCCAATGCCTATGACTACAACGCGATTCTCGCAGGTCCTAGCGCTAAGCACATTTGGGGTACCGACGAGTTTGGCCGCGATGTCTTTAGCCGCATCTTGGCTGGTACGCAGCTTTCGCTGGGCACAGCTCTTACCGCATCCATTATTGGCACGGCCTTTGGCGTGCTTTTCGGCCTGATCGCTGGCTTCTTTGGTGGCTTGGTTGACTCGTTTATCATGCGTGTCTGCGACGTTATGTTTGCATTCCCGGGCATTCTGCTTGCCATCGCCATCGTTGCCATCATTGGCCCAGGCATTACCAACATCATGATTGGCGTGGCTGTGTTCACGGTGCCTTCGTTTGCGCGTATCATCCGCGGCGCGGTGCTTGAGGTTCGAGGCGAACTCTACGTTGAGGTGGCGCAGTCTATTGGCTGCTCCTCGGCACGTACGATGTTTGTGCACATCTTCCCGGGTACCATGCAGGCGCTCATTGTTAACTTCACCATGAACATCGGCGGCGCTATTCTTTCGGCTTCTTCGCTTTCGTTCCTGGGCTTTGGTGCTTCGGTTACCCAGGCTGAGTGGGGCGCCATTCTTTCACAGGGCCGCAATTACCTGGCTATTGCTCCGCATCTGGTGCTGTATCCCGGCCTCGTAATCTTCCTGACCGTGCTTGCCTTCAACCTGTTCGGTGACGGTCTGCGCGACACGCTCGACCCGCGCCTGAACTAAGGAGGCTCTGATGTCTGAAACTCTTTTGGAGGTCAAGGACCTCAGAACGCAATTCAAGCGTGGCAAGAAGGACTGGATTACCGCAGTTAACGGTGTCTCCTTCAAGGTAGACGCTGGCGAGATTGTTGGCCTGGTAGGCGAGTCTGGCTGCGGTAAGTCCGTTACCTCGCTTTCTGTTATGCGCCTGCACAACGAGCGTCTGACCAAGATTACGGGCTCCATTAAGTTTGAGGGCAAAGAGGTCCTTGAGCTTAATGACCATGAGATGCAGTCGATGCGCGGCAACGATATGTCCATGATTTTCCAGGAGCCCATGAGTGCTCTTGACCCCATCATGCGCATTGAGAACCAGCTCACCGAGGCCATTACGCTGCACTACAACAACCTGAGCAAGGCTGAGGTACACCAGCGCTGCGTGAACGCCCTTAAGCTTGTGGGTATCCCTGAGCCTGAGATGACACTGTGCAACTATCCGCATGAGCTTTCGGGCGGCATGTGCCAGCGCGTCATGATTGCAATGGCAATGTCTTGCGAGCCCAAGCTGCTTATTGCTGACGAGCCCACCACGGCTCTCGACGTAACCATTCAGGCTCAGATTCTGGCTCTGATGGAAGACATTCGTAACCGCCGCAACACTGGCATTTTGCTGATTACGCACGACCTGGGCGTTGTTGCCGAGACCTGCAGCCGCGTCATTGTTATGTATGCAGGCAACATTGTGGAGGAGGCTCCCGTTAAGGAGCTCTTCGCTAACCCGCAGCACCCCTACACTCAGGGCCTCATTGCTTCGGTGCCCAGGCTTGGCAAGCGCCTGCATCGTCTGCCGTCCATTCCTGGTTCGGTACCCGATCTCTCCGTTATGCCCCAGGGTTGCCGCTTTGCGCCGCGCTGCCAGTATGCACAGGCTTCGTGCTCGCAAAAGCTGCCTGACCTGGTAACGGTTGGCGAGAACCACCGTTGCGCCTGCCCATTTAACCGTAATGCACGAGAGGGGGCGCAGCAGTAATGAGTGATACTCAGAGCAAACCGCTGCTTTCTGTTCGCCATCTAAGCAAGAAATTCCCGGTAGGCAAGGACTTCTTTGGCCGTGCCAATAAGTTCGTGCACGCCGTTAACGATGTCACCTTCGACATTATGCCCGGCGAGACTTTCTCACTCGTAGGTGAGTCTGGCTGCGGTAAGTCCACAACGAGCCGCCTGATTAACCACCTCATCACGCCTAATGAGGGCGAGATTCTCTTTGAGGGTCAGGATGTAGCCAAGCTTTCCGAGAAGGAAATGCGTCCGCTGCGTGCTCAGATGCAGATGGTGTTCCAGGATCCGTATGGATCGCTGAACCCGCGCATGAAGGTGCAGGACATTATTAGTGAGCCGCTGCTGGTGCACACCAAGATGAGTCAGGGCGAGCGCCTTAAGCGCGCACAGGAGCTCCTTGAGGTTGTAGGTCTCTCTGCTTCTCATGGCGAGCGTTACCCGCACGAGTTCTCGGGCGGACAGCGTCAGCGCATCGGCATTGCTCGCGCGCTTTCGGTTAACCCTAAGCTCATCATGGCTGACGAGCCGGTTTCGGCACTCGACGTGTCCATTCAGGCTCAGGTGCTTAACCTGCTGCGCGACGTGCAGGAGCAGTACGACCTGACTTACCTATTCATTAGCCACGACTTGGCTGTTGTGGAAATGATCTCGGACCGCATTGGTGTTATGTACCTGGGTTCGCTGATGGAGGTGGCTCCCAACGAGGAGCTCTACAGCAACCCGCTGCATCCCTATACACAGGCTCTGCTTTCGGCCGTGCCTATTCCCGATCCTTCCATCGAGAAGAAGCACGTGCTTATTGAGGGCGACCTGCCGAGCCCCACAAACATTCCCTCGGGCTGTCCGTTCCACACCCGTTGCCCGCACGCGACGGAGCGTTGTAAGACGGAAGTCCCGCAGATGAACGAGGCTAAGCCCGGACACTTTGTAAAGTGTCATACGCCGGGTGTTACAATCTAAGTAGCAATTGCGTAGAACAGGAGGCGTCTTTGGGCGCCTCCTTTATTACTTTGCCTATAAGAATAGGCAAAGAGGGAGGAAGGACGATGAAGAAACGCTTTGCGAGTGCATTGCTTGCGCTCTTTGTGGCTCTTTGCTTGGCACCGGCAGGTGCTTGGGCAGAAGTGGGGGGGGGTATCCCAATAACCGCGGAGAACTTCCCGGATGATGCATTTAGGACAGTTGTTCAGAGCTTTGATAAGAACAACAACGGTGAGCTGAGCGCCGAGGAAATCGCTGCTGTTGATGAAATTTCGTGCAGCGGCAAGAAAATCTCTTCGCTTAAAGGCATTGAGTACTTTATTGCCTTGGAAGAGCTTGACTGTAGCGAGAACTCGCTCACTACGCTTGATGTGAGCAACAATATTGCCTTGGAAGAACTGGATTGCAGTGGGAATGCTCTTACCACCTTGGATGTGAGTAAGAATACGGCTCTTGTGGATCTTAGCTGCGATGACAATCAAATTACCGTGCTCGATCTGAGCAATAACGAAGCCCTAGAGGATTTGTTTTGCGATGACAATCCGCTGGGTTCGCTGGATTTGAGCCACAATCTCAAGCTGGACTGGTTGTCGTGCGCTGGCAATAAGTTAACCACGCTGGACGTGAGTAAACTTACGGCGCTGTGCGTCTTATCTTGTGGAGATAATCAGCTGACCTCATTGGATATTGCTAAAAATACAGCGCTTGAGATTTTGGAATGCAGTGGCAATCAGCTTTCTGTGCTGAATGTAAGCAACAATATGGCGCTTGAGTATTTGGACTGTTCGAGCAATCTACTTACCGAGCTGGACCTTAGCAACAATGAAGATTTGCTCTACCTGTATTGCACTGACAATCAGCTCACCTCGTTGGATCTGAGCAACAATCTGTCAGTGGAAGAGTGTGATTGCGATAACAACTCGTATGTTATTGGTTTAGATGCAGACAACAGCTTTGATCTTTCAAAGCTGCCGGGCAACTTTAACGTAAATAACGCCTACCGCTGGGCAAACGGCAAGGTAAGTGGCACTAAGTTAACCGTTAATGATGGCGCAAAATATGTCACGTATAGCTACGATTTGAACGACGACTACAACGCACTGTTCTATCTCTACGTTGGTTACGTGGTGAACTTTGAGACAGACGGTGGTACGGCAATTCCATCGCAGACAGTTAATCGTTCGGCTAACGTAGAAAAGCCTGCGGTTCCTACAAAGACCGGTTTTGTCTTTGATGGCTGGTATACGGATAGTATGCATACAGAGGCATATAACTTTGACACGCCGGTAACCAAGGCCATGACCATCTATGCCAAGTGGGTTGCCGATACAGACGCTCCGGTTATCTCTGGTGTTGAGAATGGCAAGACCTACTGTGCTGCGCCAAAGGTAACGGTAACGGATGCGCACCTTGCTTCTGTGACGGTAGATGGTACCGAAGTTGCCTTGAGCGTAGACGGGACGAGTTGTAGCTTTACGCTTCCGCCGGCAGAGCAGGCACATACCATTGTTGCAACTGACAAGGCGGGTAACACAACCACCATTACTGCGACCGTAAATGACGGCCATACGCCTAAGAAGGTTGAGGGCAAGGCTGCTAACTGCACGGAAGATGGCCTGACTGATGGCGAGAAGTGTTCTGTTTGCGGTGAGGTACTAACCGAGCAGGAGGTAATTCCTGCAACGGGCCATAAGCCTGAGACAGTCTCTGGTAAGGCAGCATCGTGCACTGAGGCTGGCCTAACAGATGGTGAGAAGTGTTCCGTTTGCGGCAAGGTGCTCACCGAGCAAAAGGTTATCCCAGCAACAGGTCATGATTGGGGCGCTTGGACATCCAGCGGTGATGGCACGCATAGCCGCACCTGCAAGAATGATTCCGCACACAAGGAGACGGTAGAGTGCGCTGGCGGCACTGCCACCTGCGTAGCAAAGGCTGTCTGCGATACATGCGATGCTGAGTATGGCGAGCTCGACCCTGCACATCACGCCAACCTTGTGCATGTTGCAGCCAAGGAAGCAACTACTGCCACCGAGGGAAATATCGAGTACTGGTACTGCGATGGCTGCGGTAAGTACTTTAGCGACGCGGCAGCTTCCAAGGAAATTGCCCAGTCCGACACCGTGGTTCCTAAGAAGTCTGAACCCAAGAAGGACGAGGACGACAAGGGTGACAAGAAAGACGACGGCAAGAAGGGTGCTCCCAAGAAGGATGACAAGCAGGCTGACAAGAAGTCCAAGCGGGCGCTTCCTCAGACAGGCGATGCTACTGCGACTCAAGTAGCCTTTCTGCTTGCTGGTGGCATTGTGGTGCTCAGCGCCGCGATGCTTGCAAAGAAGCGTAACGCGTAGTCTGCACGCGTAAAATCACAGCGCATCTGCCCGACGGGCTACTAGACCCTAGATGTGCGGCGCTTCCCAACGGCGATCACTTTGGTGGTCGCCGTTTCTTTCTGCTGTTTGGGCAATGCTGTTTGCGTGGCTGTTGCACCCGCATGCTGCGTGCTACCATTTATGCGTTTGAGTACACCGTTATATGGAGGATATTCCATGGCAAACGTTCTTGTTTTTGGTCATCAGAGCCCCGACAACGACGCCATCATGAGCGCCGTTGTACTTTCTCAGCTGCTCAATCAGGTTGAGTATGCGGGCAACACCTATGAGGCTTGTGCTCTGGGTGCGCTTCCTGCCGAGTCTGCCAAGCTGCTTGCCGATGCTGGTTTGGCTGAGCCTACGCAGCTTACGTCTGTTGAGGCGGGTCAGCTCGTTCTGCTGACCGACCACAATGAGAGCGCTCAATCTGTAGAGGGCCTTAAGGATGCCACGGTCTTTGGTGTTGTTGACCACCACCGTATTGGCGACTTTGAGACCGCAGGTCCTCTGCATTACATCGCTCTGCCTTGGGGTTCTAGCTGCTCCATTGTGGCTAAGATCGCTGAGGTTCTGGGCATTGAGCTTTCTGACGTCCAGGCCAAGCTGCTGCTTTCTGCCATGATGACCGATACGCTCATGCTTAAGAGTCCCACTACTACCGATGTTGACCGTGCTCTTGCTGCCAAGCTTGGTGAGCAGGTGGGCGTTGACCCCGTCAAGTTTGGCATGGAGGTCTTCCTTACTCGTCCTTCTGGCTCCTTTACCGCTGCTGAGATGGTGGGCAACGACATCAAGATGTTTGAGCCTGCTGGCAAGAAGCTCCTCATTGGTCAGTATGAGACCGTGGACAAGACGCGCGCTCTGGGCATGATTGACGAAATTCGCGAGGCTATGCGTGCCTATGCAGCCGAGAAGGGTGCCGATGGCATCGTTTTGTGCATCACCGATATTATGGAGGAGGGCTCGCAGGTGCTTTTGGAGGGCGATACCGAGGCTGCTCAGAAGGGCCTTGGCATTGCCGATGAGCACGATGGCGTGTGGATGCCGGGCGTTCTTTCCCGTAAGAAGCAGGTCGCTGCGCCAATCATGGCGTAAGTTCTGCCCTGCGTTTTAGCTGTGGGGCCTACGCAAACGTTGCGTGGCCTCTACGCGAAACTCATGCGCAAAACAAGCCTCACGCGTGTATAACCTGTGGTTCCGTCTTAGGAACTTTGAATAGGGGACACGCGGCTGGGTAGGCTAAAAGTGAACATCGCGCACAGACAAAGATAGACAGCGCGACCCGTGCCATGCACGGGCCGCGTTTTTGTTACACAGAGCAGAAGAGCGACGCCGGGCGTCGTGGAGAGGGGCCGCCGATGGATACTATGGAGTCTCGCGAACAGCTGTTTAACCAGGCACAACGCAAGCAACTTGAGCGCCATGATCTGTGGGATCGCATAACGAGCAACGGAACTATCTCAGCAGCCGTCATGGTTCTTGCTGCTGTCGCCGCGGTAATTTGCGCCAATACCGATGCTTACGAACCCATTCATCACTTTTTGGAGCAGCCGCTTTTTGTGGGCCTTGGTAGCTTTTCTGCACAGCTTACTGTCGAGGTTTTTGTTAACGACTTCCTCATGGCCATTTTCTTTTTGCTGGTGGGCATTGAGCTTAAGTATGAGATGACGGTAGGTGAGCTCACCAATCCGCGTCAGGCTATGCTGCCCATGCTTGCTGCTGTGGGTGGCGTGGTTGTTCCTGCGTGCATTTATGCCTTCCTTAACAAGGGCGGGGCTATCAATGGCTGGGCAATCCCTATGGCCACGGACATTGCCTTTGCGCTGGGCGTGCTCTCGCTGCTGGGCAACCGCGTGCCTAATGGCGTGCGCGTGTTCTTCTCGACCCTCGCCATTGCGGACGACCTTATCTCCATTGTGGCTATCGCGATCTTTTACGGACAGAGCCCCGATTTCTTTTGGCTGGGTGCAGCTGCACTGGTAACGCTCTGTCTTGTTGCACTCAACAAAACGCACCACTACCGCCTGGCGCCCTACACTTTGCTTGGTTTGCTTTTGTGGTTTTGCATGTTTAAGTCTGGCGTGCACGCCACGCTTGCCGGTGTAATTCTGGCCTTTACGGTGCCCGCCAAGTGCGGCGTTAAGCTTGGAAACCTGACGGAGTGGCTGGGCGAGATTCTGCCCGAGCTAGATGAGCGCTTTGACGAGGATGCGCATGTGTTGGGCCAGCACGACTTTACCCATGCAGCTACACGTGTTGAGCGTGTCATGCATCGCGTGACGCCTCCACTGCAGCGCTTGGAGCACTACATCTCGATGCCTGTGAACTTTGTAATCCTGCCTATCTTTGCGTTTGTGAATGCGCAGGTGCGTTTGGTGGGTGTAGACATGGGTGTGCTGCTGGCAGATCCTGTGACCCTAGGCGTGTACTTTGGCATGCTGCTTGGCAAGCCTATCGGCATTTTTGGTGTTACGTTCGCGCTGGTTAAGCTTGGTTTGGCTGAGCTTCCGCGCCGTGTTAATTGGAAGCACATTGTAGGCGTGGGTATCCTGGGCGGCGTGGGCTTTACCATGTCGATTCTTATTGCGGGTCTCGCCTTCCCTGGTGCAGAGTTTGAGGTTCTGGCAGCTAAGGCAGCTATTTTGGGTGGTTCAGTCACGGCAGCTGTACTCGGCATGCTTTACATGAGCCGCGTTTGCCGTAAATAGCGTGCCAGTGTGCTCGTGAGGTGAACCGTTGCTTTTTTAGCGACGTTTTAGAGGCTGCGTCTAATAAAAAACGTGAAAGTTAGGGGCAATATCAGTAGTTGCAAAGTAGAAAGACATTTTGGCTCATAAAACCGCAGGTCGTTTTAGTCAAAAACGGGTGGCTACTTGAGGAGTTGAAATATTGCTTCTAACTTTCGTATTTATTGTTTTTTGATACGGGAAATTGACCGTATAAGGAGTGCGCTGGAGGTCGCCAGTGGTGTGAATTACTCCACCGTGCCATACACGGCACCCCAACCGTGGGCGGCGAGAGCAGAATTGAGCTGGTCGCAGAGGCGTGTGCGGTTATACATGCCGGAAGGCAGCAGATTGACAATCTCCATGAGGTCAGAGGGTAAGTCGAGAATTTCAGCTTGGACCACCAGATCCAAGCGATCAACCATGTTATGACTCGCAAAGAGTCCATCGACCAAGCGCTGAAGCTCGCCGTATTCTTCTGCCTGAATCGATTCGATTCGCATGTTTCCTCCTCGCGCACTTTGCGCCCGCCTGCTGCAGGAGCCATCGTAAAGCTATACTTTAGCGGAGTGTACCTACGCCGCTGGGAGGAAAGGCTCGTTATGCAGACCATCTATCAGGACATGGAAACATCTGAGCTACAGTTGGCCATCGCTGCGTTAAAGGACGAGGTTGCCGCTGTAATGGCTCGCGGGCTTAAGCTCGACATGGCGCGCGGTAAGCCCTCGCCGGCGCAGGTTGATATTTCGCGTTCGCTGCTCGAGGTACTCAATGCTACCTCTGACCTGCACGATGGCGATGTTGATTGCTCTAACTACGGTTGCTTTGAAGGCATTCCTTCGGCACGTCGTTTGGCTGGCGAGTTTTTGGGCTGCCCTGCTGAGCAGACGCTGGTGCTAGGCTCTTCGAGCTTGCTTATTGAGCACGACATTATGGGCATGTTCTGGCGCTGTGGCACCTGTGGCAACGAGCCGTGGGCAGACTTTGCTGCTGCGCACGCGGGTGAGCAGGTGAAGTTCCTGTGTCCCGCTCCTGGCTACGATCGCCACTTTGGCATCACGGCAGATCTGGGCATTGTGAACATCCCGGTTGCCATGACAGAAGATGGCCCAGATATGGACGAGGTTGAGCGCCTGGTTGCCTCGGATGCTTCCATTAAGGGTATTTGGTGTGTACCTAAGTACTCCAACCCTACGGGTATTACGTTTAGCGATGAGACAGTGCGCCGCTTGGCTACCATGCCCTGCGCTGCCTCTGACTTCCGCATTATGTGGGACAACGCCTACTGCGTGCATGACCTCTACGACGAGGGTGATGAGCTCGCTAACATTTTTGAGCTGGCGTGTGCCGCGGGCAACGAAGACCGCGTGGTAGCTTTTGCCTCTACCTCCAAGATTACCTTCCCAGGTGCAGGTATTGGTTTTGTGGGAGCTTCGCCGGCGGTTATCGCTGAGTTCTCAAAGCGCCTCAAGGCTGGCCTCATCAGCGCAGATAAGCTGAACCAGCTGCGTCACGTGCGTTACATGCCCACGCTCGATGCAGTGCGTGCACACATGGCAAAGCACGCCGAGTTTTTGCGCCCGCGCTTTGAGTGCGTGGAAGAAAAGCTTTCGCAGGGCTTGGGCAACACCGGCTGTGCTACTTGGACGCATCCGCGCGGTGGCTACTTTGTTTCTTTTGATGGTCCAGAAGGTTCGGCTAAGCGCGTGGCTGCTCTGTGCGCCGAGCTGGGTGTGAAGCTGACTCCTGCAGGCGCTACCTGGCCTTATGGTGATGACCCGCGCGATACCAATATTCGTATTGCCCCGAGCTACCCCACGGTCGAAGAGCTTTCGAGCGCCTTGGACGTGCTGGTGCTTGCAGTCAAACTCGTTTCGGCCGAGCTCGCGCTTGAAGAACGCGCGTAGGGGAGAGGGCAGGCTCTATGATTCTTACCGCTCGCTATGTGCTGCCTATCGTAGGCCGCGCGATTGAAAACGGTGCTGTTGTAGTGCAAGACGGTCGCATTGTGGCCGTAAGCACCTTGGACGAGCTGCGCTATTGGTATCCGGACGACGAGGTGCGCGACTTTGGCGTGGCTGCCCTTATTCCGGGTTTTGTGGATGCGCATAGCCACCTTGAGTACTCCACGATGGGCGGCATTTTTGAGGACGTGCCGTACGCTCCTTGGAAGGCTCGTATTGTGGAGAAGAGCCGCCTGATGACGTCTGAGGATTGGGAGAATGCCGCCATGCTGGGCGCTGTACAGGCGCTTGCTGCGGGCATCACTACCATTGCAGATGTTACGCAGACGGGCGCGCCCTTACGCGCCATTGCAGTCACGGGCCAGCACGGCGTTATCTACCGCGAGGTGACCACGCCCAAAAAGTGCGACGTGCCTGCCGATATGGCTGCGGCTGATAAGGACATCCAAGACTGGCGTACCTTTGCTGCTGAGCACGATATGTTGGTGCGCGTGGGCATTGGCCCAGGTTCGCTCTATGCGGTACATCCCCAGGTACTGCGCGCCATTGGTGAGTATGCCGACGAGCAGACTCCCGTGGCAGTGCACGTTGCAGGCTCGCGTGAAGAGGCCGACTTCATCCGTTATGGTTCGTCGCCCTTTGCCCTTGCAGCCGAGAGCGAGGAGTCGCGTGCATACGAGGGCCTGCAGTCTGATGACTTTTTGCCCACAGGTGTCTCGCCTATTCGCTACGCGCTCAACTGGGGCATTCTCTATGCTCCTGAGGTCGTGGCTATTCACTGCATCTCTATTGACCAGGGCGACATTGAGCGCCTGGCCGAGCAGCACGTGGGCGTTGTTGCGTGCCCGCGTTCCAACGCCAAACTGGGCAACGGCGTGACTCCGCTGCTTACCCTGCGCGATGCGCATATCCCTGTGGCGCTGGGCACTAACTCTCCCGCAGCAGCAGACTCCACCGACCCGCTTGAGGAGATGCGCTTCGGCCTGCTTTTGCAGCGCGCCACCTCGGGCGATAAGGGCTTCCTTTCGGCACACGACATGCTGCGCATGACCACCATCGAGGCTGCTCGCATGATTGGCATGGACCACGAGGTCGGTTCGCTGGAGATTGGCAAGCGTGCCGACATTGTGGCTGTGGATCTTTCGGGCTCCATGCAAGTGCCCACCACCTCGCCGCACGCCGCGGTGGTTCACTCCGCAAACCGCAACGATGTCATGATGACGATGATCGACGGTCGCGTGGTCTACGATCGCGCAAAGGGCTTGTCGCTTCCTGGCGCGCCCGAGAGCGCGGGCGTGCGCGAGATGCTCAAACGTGCAGAGGAATTGCGAATCAGACTCCGCGATTAGAGACCTCGCGCATCGAACGATACAATATGGGTACACGGCGAAAAGCGGCATCAGGCCGCTTTCGTCATATAACGGCACATGCTGTGGCCCGCGCTGGGCCCGTTCGCACATATAAGGAGCCAGCTATGGAACTTGGAATTGCTACTGAGCCCTCGCCCGAGCGCTACGTTGTTAAGGTAACTGGCGAGATTGACATCTCGAATGTCGACAAGCTGCGCAGCGCTATTGACTTGGCACTTGAGCAGCCTACCACGGCTGTGCAGCTCGATTTTGCGCAGGTTTCCTACATTGACTCTACGGGTATTGGCGTACTGGTGGGCGCCGCGCATCATGCCGCAGAGCACGAGAAGGCTTTCTCGATTGTGAACGTGCAGGCTCCTGTGCTGCGCATTGCTCAGCTTTTGGGCGTCGATTCTGAGGTTGGCATGAGCGCCGCTTAGTGCGGGCTTTGCCACTTTTGCTTTTGGCTACAACTGCAGTCTTATTGCGAACAGGTTGCGGGCGCTTTGTGCCCCGCCTGTTCGCGGTATACTTTTACGGCTTGTTCGCATAATTGTACGTGCTGTCGCGGTCGCAGGCGTCGGGCACGTATGCATGTTGGAGGTTCTCTTGTTCGGTATTGGATCGACAGAGCTGGCGATCATTTTGGTCTTCGGCTTTTTACTCTTTGGGCCGGATAAACTGCCCCAAATGGGTCGCACGATCGGCCGCGCGCTGCGTCAGTTCCGCGAGACGCAGGAAAAGCTGACCAATGTAGTGCAAACCGAGGTCGTGGATCCCATGACAGCTGCTGCAACGGCTCCTACCAAGTCTCACACGTCTTCTGTTGACGACGACGAGGATGCCGATGTGGAGTCCGCAGAGGGCGAAGCTGCTCCGCGCAAGGAAACATTTGCCGAGCGTCGTGCTCGTTTGGCAGCCGAGAAGGCTGCTGCTGAGGCAGAGGCTGCAGGCGATACAGCCGAGGCTGAGGGTGAGGTGTCCTCGGAGAGCGCAACTGCTGAGTCTGATGCTGTTACGGCTGAGCCTGAGGCTGCACCTTCTGAAGAGGATGAGGCTGCCGCCGAGGTTCAGGCCACGGCCGATTTGTATGCTCGTCGCCCGCGCAAACGCAAGGCTTCTGCCGAGGCTGAGGAGGCACCTGCTGCCGAGACCGAGGCTGCCGAGGCTGAGGCTGCTGAGGCGCCTGCCGCTGAGGCCACTCCTGAGGTAGAAGCTGAGTCTGCTGTCGAGCCCGCCTCCGCACCTGTTGAGTCTGCGGAAGGAGGCGAGCAGTAATGCCTATCGGACCTGCGCGAATGCCGCTTCTTGATCACCTGGGTGAGCTGCGTCGCCGCCTGACCATCGTGATCGTCTCAGTAATCATTGCCACCATCGTGATGTACTTTGCCACACCGGTGCTGGTAGACATCCTGAAAGACCCCATCGAGCCGTTTGTTCCCGATGGCAAGTTCTACATCACCACCTCGCTGGGCGGCTTTGCACTGCGCTTCTCCATTGCCATCAAGATTGCCGTGGTCATGTGTACACCCATGATTATCTGGCAGATTCTGGGATTCTTCCTGCCTGCTCTGCGCCCCAACGAGCGCCGCTGGGTGGTGCCCACGGTGTTTGCGGCTACGGCGCTGTTCTTTATTGGCGCCATCTTTTGCTACTTCATCATCGTGCCGGCCGGTTTTGAATGGCTGTTGGGCGAGGCCGATGCTATTGCAAGCGTGTTTGCGAACCTCGAGGACTACATCAACATCGAAATCTTGTTGATGATTGGCTTTGGCATTGCGTTTGAGCTGCCGCTCCTCGTGTTCTACCTGGCTGTATTCCACATCGTGCCTTACAGCAAGTTCCGCGCGGCTTGGCGCTACATCTACGTGGGCATGCTGGTGGTTTCTGCTTCCATTACGCCCGACGCTAGCCCTGTGACGCTGATGTTCATGTATGCAGCCATGCTTTCGCTCTACGAGATTTCGCTGGCTGTGACGCGCATGGTTATTGTTGCGCGCGAAGGCAAGAAGGGCTTAACGGAGGGCCGCTTGGACTTCTTCTCTTCCGACGAGGATGAGTAAGTGCGTGTGCTGCGCCTAACAATAAAATGACAACGTAAGAGGACGGTCCGCGTGGCTGTCCTCTTATTTTTTGTACGCTATACAGGGTTTTGCGCACAGTTTTTGGGTATGTAGCGCAACATTGGGGGCAGTTCTTCGGGGGATTATCCTGCGCAGGTATGGCGAATTCCTGCGATTTTACAGATGAACCTGTATACTGTTCCGCTTGAACATTCGAATTATGAGGGAGCGCCTGTGAAGCTCGTCATCGCTGAGAAAAATATTGCCGCCCAAAAAATCGCGCAACTGTTGAGCGACGCGGGCAAACCCAAGAACGACAAGGTCTACAACACCGCTGTCTACCGGTTTACGGTAAACGGCGAAGAGTGGGTGTCCATGGGTTTGGCGGGCCACATTCTGGCGCCCGATTTTCCTGACGAGATTCTCTTTGATAAAAAGAACGGCTGGTACTCGGTAACAGAGGATGGCGAGGTGCTGCCCGCTGATGTTCCTGATGGACTGCCGCGCCCGCCGTATGAGACTAAGCGCCGCCCCTATTTGGCCAATGGCATCAACATTAAGGGCTGGAAGGTCGAGAGCCTGCCATACCTCACCTGGGCGCCCATCGTAAAGAATCCTGCGGAGAAGGAGATTATCCGCGTTCTTAAGAACCTGGCCAAGAAGGCTGACGAGGTAATCATCGCTACCGACTTTGACCGCGAGGGCGAGCTGATTGGCTCCGACGCCCTTGCCATGGTGCGCGAGGTGGCCCCTGATGTTCCGGCGTCGCGTGCGCGCTACTCCGCACTTATTAAGGGTGAGGTTACTCATGCCTTTGAGAACCTGGTAGAGCTTGACCAGAACCTGGCCGACGCTGGCGAGAGCCGCCAGTACATCGACCTTATCTGGGGTGCTGTTCTTACACGCTATCTCACCTTGGCAAAGTTTGGTGGCTTTGGCAATGTGCGCTCTGCTGGCCGCGTGCAGACTCCTACACTTGCCCTGGTGGTTGAGCGCGAGCGCGAGCGGCTGGCATTTGTGCCGGAGGATTACTGGCAGATTCGCGGCATGGGTGCAGCACAAGACTCCGAGTTTAAGATTGCGCACAAAACGGCACGCTTTACCGACAAGACTGCGGCCGATGCCGCTTATGCTCACGTGCAGGGTGCCACCGAGGGCACCATTGTTGAGGTAACCAAGCGCTCTCGCAAGCAGCCTGCTCCGGTGCCGTTTAACACCACATCTCTGCAGGCAGCCGCTGCGGCTGAGGGTATCTCGCCGGCGCGCACCATGCGCATTGCCGAGTCGCTCTACATGAGCGGTCTTATCTCATACCCACGTGTCGACAACACAGTGTATCCGCGTTCGCTTGATCTCGAAGGCATCGTGAAGGGGCTGGCCTCCAACTCGCCAGCGCTTGCTCCGGTGTGCAAGAAGGTGCTTGCGGGCCCCATGAAGCCTACGCGCGGCAAGGTCGAGACCACTGACCACCCGCCCATTCATCCCACGGGCCAGGGCAATCCCGAGACCTTGGACGGCGGCCAGAAGAAGCTCTACAACCTGATTGCGCGCCGCTTTCTGGCAACGCTTATGGGCCCTGCCACAATCGAGAACACCAAGCTTGCCATCGATGTGGCGGGCGAGCCCTTCACGGCAAGCGGAGATGTGCTGGTAGACGCAGGTTTCCGTGAGGCGTATCCGTACGGTCTTAAGCGCGACGAGCAGCTGCCTGCGCTCGAGCAGGGTGATGTGATTGACGTGCACGACATTGTGCTCGAGGCTAAGCAGACCGAGCCTCCTGCGCGCTATAGCCAGGGTAAGCTCGTGCAGGAGATGGAGAAGCGCGGCCTGGGCACCAAGTCTACGCGCGCGAGCATCATCGAGCGCCTCTATACTGTGCGCTACCTCAAGAACGATCCTATCGAGCCAAGCCAGCTGGGCATGGCTATTGTTGACGCGCTTCACGAGTTTGCGCCGCGCATCACTACGCCTGAGATGACCGCCGAGCTCGACGAGGACATGACACATGTGGCTGAGGGCAAAGACACGCAGGACCACGTAGTTGATCACTCGCGCGCCCTGCTTGCAGGCATGCTCGATGCGCTCATTGAGCATAAGGACGATCTGGGCGAGGCTATCTCGGATGCGGTAACTGCCGATGCCAAGGTGGGTGAGTGCCCCAAGTGCGGCAAAGACCTGGTAATGAAGACGAGTGCCAAGACGCGCGGTAGCTTTATTGGCTGCATGGGTTGGCCCGACTGCGACGTTACCTATCCGGTTCCTTCTGGTGTTAAGGTAAGTCCGCTTGAGGGTGAGGCTGGCGTGTGCCCCGAGTGCGGTGCACCGCGCATTAAGTGCCAGCCGTTCCGCCAGAAGGCCTATGAGCAGTGTGTGAACCCCACGTGTCCTACCAACTACGAGCCCGACCTTAAGGTGGGCGAGTGCAAGGTTTGTGCCGAGGCAGGGCGCACGGGAGAGCTGATTGCGCATAAGTCTGAGCGCAGTGGTAAGCGCTTTATTCGTTGCACCAACTACGACGAGTGCGGCGTGAGCTATCCCTTGCCTGCGCGCGGCAAGCTCGAGGCTACGGGCGAGACCTGCCCGGATTGCGGCGCTCCCATGGTAGTGGTTACCACAGCGCGCGGCCCCTGGCGTATCTGTGTGAACATGGACTGCCCCAGCAAGGAGAAGAAAGAAACTTCAGCGCGTGGTCGTAAGGCTGCGGGTACCAAGAAAGCTGCGGCTAAGAAGACTACGGGCACTAAGGCTACGGGCGCCAAGAAGACAACGGCCAAGAAGTCGACCAAGAAGAAATAGGCAGCGTGCG
>CAVJWJ010000005.1:0-50447 GCA_963653375.1 Roseburia sp. CAG:303 | reverse complement strand
GCCTCGGCAGGGCCAATCACGTAGTAAGCAGAGATAGCAGCGTCGAGATGCGGTAGGTCAATCTCTACCAGCTCAGCACCCTGTTCTTCGAGCTTGGCCGCAGCCGACTCCACCGCGGCGCGAACCTCGGCCGTGAGACCCTCAGCTTCCATAAAGGCCGGGATGATGCCCACACGCTTACCCTCGATGGGGTCGTTCAGGTGCCCCAAGAAATCAACCGGGCAGTCCTGGCTTGTGCAGTCATATGGGTCGTGACCTGCGACAACAAGCGCATTCATGGCCAGCGCCACGTCCTCAACCGTGCGGCCAAAGGGGCCCACCTGGTCAAGCGAAGAGCCAAAGGCAACCACGCCGTAGCGAGAAACAGCACCGTAGGTAGGCTTCATGCCCACCACGCCACAAAGGCTTGCCGGCTGACGGATGGAGCCGCCCGTGTCAGAGCCCAGCGCCAGCGTGCACTCGCCTGCCGCCACAGCTGCAGCGGAGCCGCCCGAAGAGCCGCCCGGCACGCGCTCGGTGTCCCACGGGTTATTCGTACGATGGAAAGCAGAGCTTTCGGTGGAAGAGCCAAAAGCAAACTCGTCCATGTTGGCCTTGCCCATGGGCAGGCAGCCCGCGGCCAGCATGCGCTCTACACAGGTGGCCGTGTAGACACTCTCGTAGTTCTCGAGCATGCGAGACGCGCAGGTAGTACGCGTGCCCACAAGGTTCATATTGTCCTTGATAGCCAAGGGTACACCAGCCAGCGGCGGTAAGGTCTCCCCCGCTGCACGTGCGGCGTCAATCTTGGCTGCGGCATCAAGCGCAAGCTCAGGCGTTACCTGCAGGAAAGCCTGCACGCTGTCCTCGCGCGCCTCGATGGCCTCAAGCGATGCCTGAGCTACCTCGGTGGCAGAAAAATCGCCCGCAGCTACGCCGGCAGCAATCTGTGCGGCGGTCATAAGATCGGTTGAAAGCCTCATTACTCGCTCTCCCCCTCTCCCAAAATGCTCGGGACACGGAAATAGCGTTCGCGCGAGCTTGCAGCGTTTTCGAGCGCAACATCGAGCGGCAGATCGCGCTCGGGCTCCAGCGTGTCGGCACCCATCACATTAGAAAGCGAGCCGATGGGATGAAACGTTGGCTCAACATCGGGCAGGTCGTATTGCAAAATTGGCTCGAGCATCTGCACGGCGTCGTTCATATAGGCGCACATTTCTGTTAGCTCTTCGTCGGTCAGGGCGATTTTTGCGTACTCGGCAATGCCGCGCACGTCCTTCTCGCTGAGTGCCATAGGCGCTCCTTCCACGGGCAGTTCGAACCGCACCATTATAGGCAAGGCGCGGGGCGCAAACTGGCGCGGGAAGAAACCAAGCCGAAACGTAACAGTTAGGCGAAGCAAGCTCACCGCCGTGGACTTACCGCCGCGGTCTCACACTTTGCTTCTATCGAGCCTTAGCCTTGGTAGTGAAGGTGCACCTCGTCGATGTTCGCAAGGTCACGCTCGAGGTAACGCGCAGCAAGCCACTTTGCCATAGGAAGATTCTGGTCGAGGTAGTTGCCACACTCCTGTGGTTGCGCGCCGGGAATTTCGCCCTCAAAGTCACGCACAAACTCAAAGAGCTCACGCACGAGCGGCAAAATCTCCTCGGAGCTTACCTCGCCAAAAACGACCAGGTAAAAGCCCGTACGACAACCCATAGGCCCAAAGTACACAATACGCGATGCCCACGTGGCGTGATTGCGTAAGAAGGTAGCACCCAAGTGCTCGATGGTGTGACACTCGGCCGTATTCATTACAGGCTCGCAATTGGGCTTGGTAAGACGCAGATCAAACGTGGTTACTGCAGCGCCTGTAGCTTCATCGCGGTCAACGCGCGAAACGTAAACGCCTGGGTCAAGCAGTAGGTGATTCACGGTAAAGCTGGCGATAGTCTCCATGGAGGAACTCCTATTCGTCTGATTCTTGCGGCGCGCTCTCTTGCACGCTTGGCTGCGGCTCCAACTGCGAAGCTGACTGCGTATCCGATGCACCTTCTTGCAAGACACTTTGCGGCACACTTGACTCCGCACTCGGCGAACCTTGTCCTGCAGACGCTACCGCGCGCTTGAGCTGCGCCGCACGTCGCGGATTTTTAGCCGCCAAACGGCTCACCATACGGCGACCAAACACCAAGAGCAACGTAGGCATGATAGCCACAATGCAGCTTGCGCCAATGAGCGTTTGCTGCACGCCAAAGATGCTCGCCAACCAGGGAGCCAGCGCGAGTGGCGCCACACCAGCAAACATGCAGCCAAAGTTCATAACAGAGTTTACGCGGCCAAGTGTCTCGAGCGGCGTAGTGGTCTGAACAATCGTAGTATGCAAGGGGTTGATAGCGCCATAGGCGGTGCCCAGGGCAATCTGACCCACCAGCGCCACACCAACGTAAGGCGTACCCACATACACCAAGCATCCAGCGCCCATGGCAGCAAGTGCCAGAAGCAGCGAGCGTAGGCTTACCAAGCGGCCTGGCATGCGCAGCACGATGAGCGCACCCAGCACGGCGCCAATGCCTGACGCCGAAGAAAGCCAACCCATCCACTCAACACCCACGTGGAGCACATCGCGGTAGTAGAACGACTCCAACGGGTCAAAAGCTCCGTAGCCAAAGTTGGTAAGGAACATAATAAAGAACAGCAGCGTGAGCAGCGTGTTAGAAAATACCACGCGCGCGCCGCTACCAAATGACGCTTTCTCAGCAGTCTGTTTATCACCCGCGGCATACTGCTCCACATGTCCCTGTGGGCGAAACCCCCATCCCGGAATGAGCGCCAAAAGAGCAAAAATCATCATGAGCGGAAAGACCGCAAGAGACGAGAACTGAGCAGCCACGAGTCCGCCTAAGCTCGGTCCCACAATAACGCTCACATTGGAAAGCGTCGTAATAACCGAGTTGATCTTTTTGAGCTCAACGGCATCGTTTGTAAGGTAAACCGGATAGGACGTAGCCCCTACCTGCGAAAAGCCAATCATAAAGCCCACGAGAGCGGCGCCCAGAATGACCATGAACGGGGCATGGCCAAAGGCAAGCAAGAGCGAACCTGCCGCCAACACACCGGCAACATCGGCAAAAAAGTGCTTACGCGGCCCCACCGCATCAAGCAGAGAGCCACCCGCAAATGAGCCCAAAATCACAAAGACGTTCATGAGCAACACGGCCAGCGAAGTGGAGAGCACCGAGGCATCTTCTGAATAGGTCAGCGTGCCCACAACGCCAATAAAATAGCTTGATTGAAACCCTGTATAGATAAGAAATCTGATAGCTATCAGGCGCTTTGCCTGGCCCGAAAGCCCCGAAGAAATCGCACGTCCCATAACGCTCCCATCGCATACGAACATGACGCCGCAGCGCCGTACTTGTTTTTTTTGCATGAAGCTAGTGACGCATCTTAGATCTTTCCGTTGCTGACAACATGAAATGCGACCAGTATAGCACCAGCTCTTCACAGAAGGTTTATGGTGCCCCGGTGTGCAAATTCTGGACGGCTTATGGATTGAAGGGGTGCTTGTTTATCGCGCCACGAGCGCGGTACATACCAAGTAGCGCATAAGATAACCGACCGTTGGCGCACAAGACTCGGCGCACCAACGATACCGAATAGGAGCTGATCACATGCGCACATCCATAACGGCAAAAGACAAGCCTCATCCGGCCGTTGTTAAGACCGGAGCCAACAGCGTACGCCTAACGCTTCCACCCAGCCGCGCAAATGCCCAGCGCATGAACCTTAAGCGCGCTTACGAGGCATGCATGCGCGCACTTCCCGCAAGTGGGAACTCTACGTCGAGCACATCTACTACTTGGACGTGCCGACCCTATGCAGCATCCATCTAACGGCCCGTACCGTTCGCGAGCAGCGCCACGTTCGCGTAAACCGTTCTTCCGCCTTCCTTTCCCTCGGCCGCCCGGTGCAACCCCCGCACCGGGCGGCTTGGGTTTTAGCGCGAGTTTTGGCGTGCAAGCATCAATCTCAAGCGCTTTAGCGCAATCAAACACGTACACTACTAGCCATGTTCGCGCGGCGTTTCGCTGCCATTTGCCGCGAAAGGAAGAAAGCTATGTTTTGCCAGTACTGCGGAAGCTCCATTGTTGACACCGCAAAGTTTTGCCCCAACTGCGGAAAGCCAACCGCAGTACACGCGGATACCACGTGCGAAGACGCCGCAGCCGCTCCCGAGGAAACCGATGCCGCAATGGCTAATGCTTCGAATGTCGAAGAGATGCCAGATGCTGCACCCCTTCCCGAGGAAGCTTATATAACGACGAACGACGCCTCAGAGGTCGAGGAAACACCAGTGGCTCCTGAGGCACCTGCCGAGGCTAGTCCGATTGAAGTAAGCGAAGGTGCGGAATCTCCTACTGACACAGTGAGTAAGGAGCCAAATAATAGCCCCGTCACGCCAGTAGTCCCACCCTCGTTTGAAGCTAATCAGAAAAAGGAAAAGCACGCTGTAATTGTGGCCGGAATTGCCGTAGGAGCTATCGCGCTCCTACTCGTGATTGGCGTGATTGCATTTGCGCTCCCCATGTTCCAATTCTCACGACACGCTGGTGAGGCATCAGACACAGTTATCACGCTCTCAGATCTCGAAGACCGCGCATGGGCACACTATCTTGCCGAGAACGTAGACCGAAACAACGACGGTCTTATCTCACAGAAAGAAGCTGCACTCGTTACATCCATTGGCAACCTCTCGGAGATGTATTACACCGGCAATGGTCTATGTAGTGCAGGCGTCACCAAGCTCGACGGCATTGAGTACTTCACCAATCTCAAAGTGCTTCTGTGCTACGACAACACGCTTGAATCGCTCGACCTTTCGCAGAACACTTCTCTGCGCTACCTCGACTGCTCATATAACTATCTGACCTCGCTCACACTGCCGGCAACCGATACGCTGCAAACCGTAAGTGCGGAGCGCAATCTGCTCCAAGAGCTCGATGTAACTGACTGCCCCAACCTGAACAGCCTAACCGTAGACCAAGATGTGACGGTGACCGGCTGGACGGGTGACCCCAATGATTATGTCTACGACGACGGTATGGATGACCTGCTCTCCGGCGATCAGGACGCCTTCGATGAGTATCTTGACGACCAGTTCGGCGATGGCAACAGCGATGACGACAACAGCAACCAAGATAACGAAGCTGAATCACAGGATGAAAACGCAGATACCAACACGGAAGGTCTGCAGGCAGCCTAGACTTCAAGAAGCCGCTAAAATCTAGATACGATTTTGGGACGCAAAATTCTAATCCCCTAAATAGAGGGCCCAGCTGGCCTTGCGCCAACTGGGCTTTTGTTGTCAATATGTCCGGTCTACTTGAGGGGTTTCAGATTTGCGTCCCAAAATCGGCTCTAGACTTAACCAGAGGTCTAACGGCACGACTTTTTTACCCCTCCCTGCGAAAATCCAGAGAGTATCCGAGGCTACCCTTCAAGCAAAATAGTCTCTTATGGCACAGGTAACCTGCAAGGTTTGAGGAGCACTCCCTACAGGCGGTTTGCTAGCTCCTTAACCAGTGCCTCAGTCTTTTCCCAACCCAAGCACGGGTCGGTAATGGACTTGCCAAAGACACCACCGTCTACTGCCTGATTACCGTCCTCGAGGTAAGACTCAATCATGAAGCCCTTGACCAGCTTTGCAACATCGGCGTTGCGGCGGCAAGAGTCGAGAACTTCCTTGCAGATACGAATCTGCTCGAGCGGGCGCTTGCCGGAGTTGTCGTGGTTGCAGTCCACAACCACGGCCGGATTTGCATACTTGTCGGCGGTATAGCGCTCGGCCAGGCGCTCGAGATGCTCATAGTGATAGTTGGGGTACGTGCGCCCATCGAGGCCAATGTAGCCACGGAGCACAGCGTGTGCCAGCGGATTGCCATCGCAGTCAACCTCCCAGTTACGGAAGATAAACGACTGGCGCGCCTGAGCAGCATAGATGGAGTTGAGCATTACAGTTGTAGAACCCGCTGTGGGATTCTTCATACCCACGGGCACCGAGATACCGCTCGACACCAAACGGTGCTCCTGATTTTCGACCGAACGTGCACCCACTGCAACATAGGAAAGCAGGTCAACCAAATACTGATAGTTGGAGGGATAGAGCATTTCGTCAGCCGTGAACATGCCAGACTCCTGCACAACGCGCAGATGCATGTGACGGATCGCCTTAACACCTGCGAGTAGGTCGTCAGGAGACTCCGGATCGGGATTATGCAGCAGGCCCTTGTAGCCCGTACCCTTGGTGCGAGGCTTGTTGGTGTACACACGCGGCACAATAATCAGCTTGTCCTTAACCTCGTCAGCAAGCTTTGCCAGGCGCGTAGCGTACTCAAGCACTGAGTCCTCGCGGTCTGCTGAGCACGGACCAATGATAAGTACACGGCGCGAATCCTCACCAGTAAAGACGCGAGCAAGCTCCTCGTCAAAGGCCTTTTTCTGCTCGACAAGCTCGGGTGAAAGCGGCATCTCCTCGCGAATCTCCATTGGGATGGGGAGGCGTCGTTTAAAGTTCATGGCCATGTCTTGGCTCCTTTATAAAGGCAGTCGGTTGAGTGTGTCCGAATTATCCACGCTAGCGCACTAAAGTGCAAGCACAGGAAACGACCGTAGATTGTAAATTGCAGTGTGCGTATGGGCGTTAGAAACGCGATGAGCCGCGCCGCTGGTCTGGCAGCACGGCTGGCACCACGCACTTATCAGCGTTACAAGGTCTGCTCCCCGCTCTAAACATGTGCGGAATCGCGGGCGATTTCTTCTTGCAATGCTTCTGCGGGCTGCGCCATGATGCGATCAAGCTCCTCATCAACCTCAGGGAGATGCTTTACGCGCAGTGAGTCTGCAAGCACACCGCGGCACATTACGTGCTCAGGCCGGCGAAGATTCGCAAGGTCCTCGAGAGGATTGTTGCGGCACGCAATAATGTCGGCCGACTTGCCAACCTCAATGGTGCCCGTCTCGCGACCAAGCCCCAAAAGCTCTGCATTTACCTGCGTTGCCGTATGTAAGGCAAACGCATGAGAAACGCCCGTGTACTTGGCAAAATACGCTATCTCGCGCCACATGTCGTACTGCGTGACATACGGGCAGCCAGCATCGGTACCCAAGCCAACCGGAATGCCAGCCTCCAACGCATCGCGAGCGCTTTGGATGATGCCTGCACACACAATGTCACCGTTGAGCTTTTGAACCTCCGTTGAACCCGTCTTTTTAGGATCTACCAGCACAAACGGAATAGCAGGAGAAATGGTGCATGTTACAGAAGCAGGACGCCCGAAAAGTTGTGTGCCTGCCGCGCCCCGATAGAGCGCGCGAATCTCGTCGGTCATAGGCGCGCCATGCTCTACGGTATCCACACCAGCACGCAAGGCAAGCTTTACACCCTCGGTGCTTTCTACATGTGCCATCACCGGCAAACCCAACAGATGCGCAGCCTCGCAAGCAGCAGTCGCTACCTCAAGAGGCATGCGCACCACGCCCGGCTCGCCCGGAACGTCAGCATCAAAAACGCCGCCAGTAATAAAAAGCTTAATCACGTCAGCCCCGCGCGCCATAAGATCGCGCACATACTCGGAGGCCTGCGCGGGCGACTCAGCTACCTGCGCAAACAGACCGGCTCCATGACCTCCAGGAACCGTAATGCCCGTACCAGGAGCCACGATACGAGGACCCAGATAGCGGCCAGCGTTAATGGCATCACGCACGGCGAGGTCGGCATAGAGCGGATCGCCTGCGCCGCGCACGGTAGTTACGCCGCTTGCCAAAAGCTGCTGAGCGGAACCTTTGAGGATGTGGCGCGCAATGGCACGACCAATAGGATTGTCGAGCTTTTCCATGATATTGCCCGCATTGCCTGCAGAAACCGGCTTGCCCGATCCGCAGAAATGCGTGTGCATATTAATGAGACCTGGCATGAAATAGGCACCGTTAAGATCGATAACACGCGTGCCCGGAACCGTTCGTGCCACAGCAGATGGCTCAATCGCTGTAATGTGACCATCCTCCACCGTGACAGCCATGTGAGGTCGCGGCTGCATGTGCTCCGTGCCGTCCAGAATTGTTGCATTGATAAACATATATGCACGCGCTTGCTTTGCCATAACCCTGTCCCCCGTCATGTGTTGCGCATGATTGTCGGCGTCATTGTAATACGTAAAGAATAACGCCCTCGTGTCACAGATGCACCACCAGTTGATAAGAGATGTTTAAGCGTTTATGAAGCGCTCTGCGCGGCATAATGAGCTTGCGCACACGGGATGGCAGCAACTCCCGTTAGTACGCAAGCAGTGGACGAGCGAGGAGGCAGATGCATGCTTTCTTCCAAGGGCCCGACTCGTGTTTGTCAGTCAGACGAGTTGTCCCGTCGTGCAGTTCGTTTCTCCTTCCCCCCGACACAGAGATAGCCTCCTCGACCGCCCTGCATTTCATGACAAACATTTCCACTTATCCAAAAGAGTAAGCCCTTCTGAACCCTCCGAAAGCTGGTCGCGCTGCGCGCTCCAGACATCTTTCGAGAGGGTTACAGAAGGGCTTTTCTGCTTGGGATACTTGCTCGATTTTTAGTCCTCTGTTTCTCAAAAATCGGTCGCGTTCGTTCCAGACGATTTTTCTTAGTGTCAGTGCCGCCTCGATATAAGCAATCTTGGATGGCGAAGAGGAATCCCTATATATCCCTTCACGCGCAGTTACGCAGAAGCCCTGTGGCCGCAGGTCACAGGGCTTCGAGTATGTTTGAGCATGAAGGGATATATAGGGGTTCCCACTTCAACGCTTCATAAGAATAAAGGCGGCTCATCTTCTGACGAACCGCCTTTAAGGAAACGTTGAGAGCGAACGCTGCTACATGAGCTTGGTCTCTTCGAGCTTCTCGATAATCCAATTGTTGGCACGAATGATGGGGCGACGGAAAACCAGACCCAGTGCCAGCGACGGAATGAGATACAGCAGCAGCGTGCCCATCTCCATCCAGACCTCGGCACCGTAAGAGCCAGCCATAGCTGCATGCATAGCCGCGATGCCGTGCGTAAACGGTAGGAACGGATAGACCGCCTGGAAGAACGGCGCCGTCATCTCGATGGGGAACGTGCCGCCCGAGCCGCCTACCTGCATAACCAGGAGCACCACAGCGAGCGCCTTACCAATATCGCCAAACGAGACAGTGAAGGTGTAGATGATGTTGGAGAACACCAAGCTCGCAATCCAACCCGTGAGAATGAATTGCACGGGATGAATGCACTGAATGCCAAAGAACAGGATGTCGCCCGCGCAAACCAGCGTACTCTGGCAGAGCGCCAGCAGCGCAAAGAGCAGGTAGCGGCCTAGGTAAATCTGGTGCAGGCGATACGGCATCAGCTCGGCAAGCAGGTCCTCGTCAACCGACACCTTCATCATGGCTGCAAGAACAATGCTGCCAATCCAGAGCGCCAGGATGGTGTAGAACGGAGCCATCGAACTGCCGTAGTTCTTGATGGGATAGATGGCCTTGCGCTCAACACCCACGGGAGCAGCCAGAGCATCGGCAAGAGCCTCGGGATCCTGACCAATGATGGTGCGAATGGTCTCAAGGTCGTTCTCAGAAACAGCCGTATCGAGCTTGTCCTTGAGTTCCTGCAGGTCGTTACCTGCCTGAACCAGCGTATTAGCCGTACTACTAAGCATGCCGTTCAGGCCAGTCAGGTCGTTAGCAAGCGAGCTCGATGCACCTGAAAGCTTGGCGATAGTACCATCCAGGCTCGAAGAAATCCTGCTGCTCGAAGACACAATATTTGCAACCGTAGACTTGAGCTCGTTAGCCTGGCTCTTCAGGTTGTTCTCGTAATCGGCTTTAACGGAGCCCGTGGAGTTCTTTACCTCGCTAATAAGGTCAGACACTTCCTGCTTGGCCGTGGCCAAATCCTGAGCACCAGACGCGAGATTAGACGCGGTGTTGGAAATGCCCTGGGCAATCTGCTCGAACTGGTTTGCATAGGCATCAATCTGAGTAGCCACTGCCTCAAGCTGAGATGCAACATCGGGGAAGGTTGTCTCCAAGCCGCGCACCGTAGTTGCTGCCCCATGAATTACGGAGGCGCGATCATTCAGCTCGCTCGCAATGCTATTGAGCTGATTCACAGTAAGCGTTATCTCACCCGTTGCATTGGTAAACACGTCGTTTACCGCAGAGTCGATAGCATCGTAACCGTTGGTCACGCCCGCCAGCGACTGGTTAATAGAGTTGGTAGCACCCGAAAGCGCCTTCTCAATGCTTGAAAGCCCGTTTTGCGCATCGCTCAGCAGCTGCTTAGCATCGGCAGAGGTGGTGTTGTTTTGCACCAGCTGACCCGAAGCAGACTTGAGCATGCTTGTCGAGGACGAAAGCACGCTTGTCAGCGACGAAGTGCTGCTACCAGCATTTTGCAGCTCGGCAATGCCGTCTTCCAGAGACGAGCTGAGGTTGGCCACAAAGTTGGCAATCTCGTCGCTGTCCATGTAGTCAAACAGGTTAGAAGCCGTAGAGAGACTGATGTTGTCGATCGTCTCAGTAAAGGTCTTGTTAATCTGCGACTGAACAGCGCTCGAACCCTTCTCGGTCACAATCTGAGCAATGGCGTTGAGCTTTTGATTCTCATAGTACTCAATGCTCGAGTGCTTAACCTCAGTGCTGAACAGCGTCATCATATTGGCGCTAAAGTCCTCGGGAATAACAACGGCTGCGTAGTATTCGCCGGACTTTACACCCTCAATGGCCTCATCCTTGTCCACAAAGGTCCAGTCAAAGCTATCGTTTGCGCGCAGCGAATTAACAACCGACTCACCAATATTCACGCGCACAGACACCAGGTCACTCTTGTAGCCCTCATCGGTATTGGCCACGGCCACCTTGAGATTACCGGTATTGCCGTACGGATCCCAGCTGCCTGCAATGTTGAACCATGCGTAAAGGCAGGGCACGATTACCAGACCAACTACAACGACGAGGCCAATCACGCTGTGGCCGACGTTTTGCAGGTCACGACGGAAGAGTTTAAAGATGTTCTTCATTTAGGCCTCACCGCCTTTCTGAGTTGAATCATCGATATTGGAATCCTTCATGCGCTCGGGCACCGCTTTCACAGCGTCGTGCCTACGTGCTGCCACACCAAACATGCGCGCCACAGCGGGCATAGCAGAGGTGTGCTCGCGAATCTCGTCGCGCAGGCTCTCGTCCGAGAGCGCGGAGATGCGCATCTGCGTACCCAGGCTGCTACGGATGTACTCAAGGTTAATGAGGTAGGCCGCAATGAGGATGACGCTCAAAATCCACAGCACCAGCATCCAAATGCGCCCGTTGTTATCGAGGTCGAGTACCCAGGTAAGAATGAAGATGAGCGCCTGCACGCCAAAGATGGCAAAGAAGCCACCGCGGACGTAAGACGGATAGCGACGCTCGAAACGCGCGGCACGCTCAACAAGGCGATTGCGGAAACCGCCGGTATCCAGAATGACCTGCATTGCCGTGCGCAGTGAGTAGCGTTCGCGCGGCATGTCGTTCTTCTCGCAGATCATTACGCCGGTCGAAGCAAGCTGGCGATCGAACAGCAGATTGAGGTTGAGTAGGAACGGACGCAGCCACACGCCAACCAGCAGCGCCAAACCAAAGTAGATAGCAAGAATTGCCAGGTTAATGACATAGTTAAAGCCATACAGGCCACCGATTGCCTCGCGCATGGCGTTGATGCCATAGGTGAAGGGCAAAAGCGGGTGCAGCCAGTTAAAGAACGGCGGCATCATCTCGATAGGATACATGCCCGAGGAGCCGGGAATCTGAACGATGACCAGGATGACGCCAATGGCCTTACCAATGTGCTTAAAGGCCACGCTCAGCGAGTAGATGATGTTCACGTAGATGAACGAGATCCACACGCCTGCCAGCACAAACAGCGCAGGATGCAGGCACTGCACGCCAATCACCAGGTCGCCAATGCAAACAATGAGCGCCTGCAGCGTGCCCAAGAGCACCATCAGCAGCCAACGGCCAAAGTAGCCTTCCTTGGCCGAATAGGTACCCACGCCGTCCTCACGGTCAACCTCGAGCTTGAAGATGGCGATAAGCACATAGCCACCCACCCACAGCGCAAGGTTGGTGTAGAAGGGAGCGATGCCCGAACCAAAGCTCTCAACGGGATACACAACCTTGCTCTCCAACTCTACAGGCGATGCCATGAAGTCAGAAATGTCGTCGATATTAACGTCGAGCAGGCTTGCCAGCTGGCTTGCCACCTCAGAGCTGTGAAGCGCCTCGACGTCGGTAGCAGCCGTGTCGAGCTTGTCCTGAATCTTGGAAAGCGACGTGCTAGTAGACGAAAGCGTGGTCTTAGCCTGATCGAGCAGCGAAGAGAGCTGCGTTAAGGCTCCGCGTGCCTGCTGAATAGTAGGAGCAAGCGAGGAGACAACGCCCTTGAGGTCACCCGAAACACTGGAGAACGAATCCATGCCATTCGAGAGCTGCGGCATAACGGTGCCCGTAAGGTTGTTCTGAGCCGTACCCAGCGCCTCAATTCCGCTTTGCAGACTGTTGTTCACCGTATCGCTTGCGTTGGAGACTGAGCTCGCAGTGTTCTTAATGCCGTCGCTTTGTGCTTGCAAGCTCGAAACAATGCTCTGAATCTTGTCGTTTTGCTGTTGCAGCGAATCAAGCACGTTAGAGATCACATTGTTAAACGAGGCGTCGTCGCCCAGCATACCCTGCAGCGTTGCAATGATGGAGGCGTTCTTGGAAGTCAGCGCCTGAACGTCTGCCAGTACCAGGTCCACCTTGGTACCTGCAGCCACCACTGTACCCGACAGCTTGCCCACAACCGTATTAGCTTTGGACGAAACTTTGCCCAGCGTCACGCTACCTTGCGTAAGTGCAGAAGAAAGCGAGGTAGAGAAGGTCTGTGTCGACGTGCGTGCCGTTGAGAGCAGCTGTCCGCTCTGGTCGAGCGCTGTAGTAAGCGAGGGGAGCTCGCCTGCAAGGTTTGCCAGTGTGGTATCGGCAGCGGCGAGCGCGCTCTTAGTGGAATCGATGGTGGAGCCCATACCATCAAGCGAGTCGCGCACCTCCTGTACGGAGTTGTACGCATTGCGAATGGTGGCAAGCATGGTGTTTTCGGCCTGGTCAGAGCTATCGGAGAGCCCCAGCCCGGCCTCTTTGGCCTTCTCAACCACCGTCTCGCTCACCGTAGAAACAAAGGTCTCGTTAATCTGCTTTTCAATAGTGCTCGAACCCGTGTCAGTTACCTTAACGGCTACCGCGCTGCGCTTCTCATTGACGTAATAGGTGAACTTAGGCTGGTGGAAGGTGCCAGAAAGCATACTGATGAGGTCTTCGCTAAAGTCCTCAGGAATCACGATGGCTGCATAGTACTCGCCCGACTCAACGCCCTCTTTGGCATCGGCCGCAGAATCTACGAAGGTCCAACCCAGCTGGTCGTTGTCTTTTAGACGATCGACTACCTCGTCGCCCGCATTCAGATCGCCCACTAGGTCGTTTGTGGTGCCTGCATCGCTATTAGCAACAGCGATTTTAATGTTGGCAGTATTGCCGTATGGATCCCAGTTAGCAACCACGTTGTACCAAGCGTACAACGATGGAATGATGCATACGCCAATGGTAATGACAAGCGCCACAGGGTTGCGGAGGAGTCGTTTGAGGTCGCGTTTGAAAATCGCAAGCGCCTTTTTCACGCGTGGACCATCCTTTTAGACGAGTTCGTATAAAGCACATTTAGCGTCCATTGTAGCCGCTCGAGAGCATCTGCCCAGCCTATGGCTGCAATTTAGCACGGGATAATTTACTACACTTGTCCATAAATGTACAAGTGTGGAATAACTCTCTACAGACTCTTAACACAGGCGTTGCATTGCTCAAACACCGACCCCCCCAGCAGTAAACCTTTAAGAGCGACGCAAGTCGGTGGCGACCTCAACAAGAGAAGGGCGGACTTTTACGGAGTAAACCCCAAGCCCGGAATCTCGAGTCGATAAGCAAGGGTCAGCCCCTCTCTCAACAACTAGTACAGAGAGCGAAGGACAGACATTTGCGGAGTAAACATCTGCGAAGCACTGTTTACGAAGCAAACGTCTGTCCTCACGCTCTCTATATCAGTTAGGTCATAAGAGAGGGACTGACCCGGTGGGAGCGAATTGACTTAGTTCCCTACATTAGGTTGCACACATTCGTTGCAAACGCCACGGGATCCTCAGGCAAAATGCCCTCTACCAGCAGCGCCTGATCGTAGAGCAACTCGGCGTAGAGCTTAACTTTGTCCGTGTCTCCTGCCTCATTTGCAGCAACCAGCTTGTCAAACACCGGATGCTTAGCATTGAGCTCAAGCACACGCTGACTCTTAGGCATGCCTTCCGCCTCGGCAGACGGGTCGCGACGCAGCACCTTTTCCATCTCGAGCGAAAGCATGCCCTCGGTGGTAATGCAGGCAGGAGCATCGGTCAGACGAGCAGAAACCGCAACCTTCTCAACCTTATCGCCCAGAGCGTTCTTCATGGCGTCAAACAGGCCCTGGTTTTCCTTGGTAGCCTCCTCAGCATCCTTCTTCTCGTCCTCGCTTGCTAGGTCAAGGTCGCCCGTAGCCACGTTCTTAAGCTCAAGCGTGCGATCCTCAAGCTCGGGCTCGGCACCGTCCTCAACAGCCTTGGCAGCAGCCTCGCGCGCAGCATCATCCTCATAGATGCGCGGCAGGTCGTGAGCCGTGTACTGACGCATTGCCTGGAACGTGAACTCGTCAATATCGGCCGTAAGCAGCAAGACGTCGTAGCCGCGCGAAAGCACGCCGGTAACCACCGGCATCTTGGCCAGACGCTCACGAGAATCACCCGCGGCATAGTAGATGGCCTTCTGGTCCTCCGGCATAGCGGCCGCGTACTCGGCCAGCGTGACCATCTTCTGCTCCTTGACGCTGTAGAAGAGCAGCAGGTCGGCCAGCTCGTCGGCCTTCATGCCATAGCTGGAGTAGATGCCGTACTTAAGACCGCGGCCAAAGTTCTCAAAGAACTTCTCGTAGGCCGTGTGATCGTTGTCGCGCATATCCTCAAGCTCGGCAGTGACCTTCTTCTCCACGCGCTTAGCAATGGCACGCAGCTGACGGTCGTGCTGCAGGGTCTCGCGGCTAATGTTCAAGGAGATATCTGCAGAGTCAACCACGCCACGAACAAAGTTGTAGTAGTCAGGCAGCAGCTCGGCGCACTTTTCCATAATCAGAACGTTGGAGCTGTAGAGCGACAGACCCTTCTCGTAATCCTTGCTGTACAGATCAAACGGCGCGCGGCCCGGAATAAAGAGCAGCGCGTCATATTCCAGCGTGCCCTCAGCGTGAAACGAGACCGTGCGGGCAGGGTCGTCAATATCATGGAAGGTGGTCTTGTAGAACTCGTTGTAGTCCGACTGCTCCACCTCAGAGCTGCGCTTTTTCCAGATAGGAGTCATGGAGTTGATGGTCTCAAGCTCCTCATAGTCCTCCCACTCCGGCTTGTAGTCGTCGCCGGCATCCTCGGGGCGTGGCTTCTCGCGATGCTTGGTCACCATCATCTGGATGGGGTAACGTACGTAGTTACTGTACTGCTTGATGAGGCGCTTCAGACCCCACTCAGACAGATAGGTGTCGTAGTCCTCACCTGCGTCACCATCAACGCCTGCCTCACTCTCACGAATGGTCAGGATAACGTCGGTGCCATGACAAGCGCGCTCGCCCGGAACAATGGTGTAGCCCTCAAGGCCGTCGCTCTCCCACACGTTGGCTTCGTCGGAGCCAAAGGCGCGGCTGACCACCTTGACGCTCTTGGCCACCATAAAGGCGGAGTAGAAGCCCACGCCAAACTGGCCAATGATGTCCACGTCGCCACCCTGAGCCTCGGCGTTCTCGTGCTTGAACTCCTGGCTGCCCGAATGCGCAATGGTGCCCAAGTTCTTCTCGAGCTCCTCGGCTGTCATACCAATGCCGTTATCGGAGATAGTGAGGGTACGCGCATCCTTGTCAAAAGCAATGTTGATAGCGAGGTCTCCCGAATCAACCTTGATGTCACTATCGGTCAGGCTCTTAAAGTTGAGCTTGTCCACAGCATCGGACGCGTTGGAGATAAGCTCACGCAGGAAAATCTCCTTGTTGGTGTAGATGGAGTTGATCATCAGGTCGAGTAGCTTTTTGCTCTCTGTTTTGAACTTGCGCATGGGCGCGATCCTTTCGATGTGCTGTGTCTGAATACCGCTCGAGCATGCGAGCCGCATCAGACCTACTACGTTGAGACTGAGATTTTATATCCCTCTCTCGCGCATATATACGTACATCAAAGGATTTTCCTAAGAGACAGCACGGAGGCATGCGAGAGCAAATGCAATAAGATGCAGGATGTGCTCGCAGGAAGGGAGCACGCTTAGCCTCTTGCCGCAATTGCAACCCCATGTCAAGCAAGACACACGCAGCTCCGCTTACACAGCCCCACATGCGCAGCACCCTACACTCCTGTAATAAACCCTTCAAGCCCGCCTACATCATGAAAGCTGAGTGCTGCTCCGCGCGGTAGTATGTAAGGCTGCAAGATGGGAGGCGCGTTAGGTGGCCGAGAAACAAAGTTTTGGTCTTAAGGTGACCGATGGGTTTGGAAGCCTTGTTAGTGACCTCATGGACGAAAAGCCCGAACGTGCCGCATGGCTGCTGCGCGAGGCCTTTAGGCTCAAGCGCTTTCAGACACGTCATCTGCCCGAGACACACCAGATGCCCAGCGCGCGCATTGGTGCTCGCGTTGCTCTTGAGGGCGTGACCGGCGCTCTTGACCAGCCTCAGCAAGCTGTGCTCACCAGCATTTTCTTGCCCACCGAACCCTTCTTAGCCATGGGACTGCGCCCGCTGGTAGCAGAAGCACTCGCAGACTTTATCAGCGCCGCCCATGCCGAAGACAAGCTTGTCCACACCGCTGAGCAGCGCGGTGTTCCAGAAACCTATTGCTCTTATCACAAGGTTTTGCTGGGCGCTGCCGCCGCGCGCGTACTTGCCGCACCACGCCTGATTGCAAACTGCTCCGTTGCGTGCGACGCCAACAACACCACGTTCCGCTGGCTTTCAAACGAATTGGGTAGTCCACATGTCTATGTAGACGTACCTTATAGCTATAACGAGGACGCCTGCTCCTACGTTGCCGACCAGCTGCGCGAGATGGCTACAACCTGCGAAGACGTGTATGGCCGTCACCTGGATGAACAGGTCTTGCGCAAATACGTCGCGCGCTCGCAGCAGACACTCGATGCCATGGTGCGCACACTACCCCTGCGGCGTGGCCGCCATCTCTCAAACGATATAGGCCTTGAGATGCAAGAAGCGCTCGCGCTGCATCCCTCGCTTGGCAGCAAAGAAACACTCGCCATGGCACGCACTATGCTCGAGGACTTCCCGCGCGCGGAGACGCACCAAGGCCTCTCACTGGTATGGATGCACTCCGCACCGTTTTTCTCAGTACCCCTCCAAGAACTCCTTGACCACAACCAGCGTGCCCAGGTTATTACCTCAGATATGTGCTTTAACCAGGCAAGTTTTGATGGCTGGAGCTGCACGAACGGCTTGTGGGAGAAAGACGAATCCGTTAGCGTCTGGGCACACAGTGCGGATGAGCCCTGGCTTGCCATGGCAGAACGCCTCATCAAAAACAGCTTCAACGGGCCGGGTATGCGCCGCGTAGAGCGTGTGCGCACCTTGGCTGAAATAACCGAAGCCGATGGCGTGGTGTGCTTTTGCCACTGGGGCTGCAAAGAAACTATGGGTGTTTCGCAGCTTACCAAGCGCGAGCTTGAGGCTGCAGGTATTCCGGTGCTCGTACTTGACGGAGATGGATGCCACCGCGCCAACGATGCCAAGGGACAGTCTGCCACGCGCATGGGCGCCTTCCTTGAGATGCTCGAGGCCAAGCGTGAGGAGGAGCACTGATGGTAGAACGCCAGAGTGCAAACACGCAGACGAGCGCATCAGCAGACACTGCGGCGCGCCCAAATGCAGGTGCAAACATGAGTGCAAGCGCTGCCGCAGGCGCTGGCGCGAAGACTGGTGCAGGCAACCTCGCAGGCCAATCAGTCTCAGCTCAGCAGCCCTGCAACACACCGCTCCCGAGTGCCCAGTCCACACGAACCAAAAACGAGCTCGTCATCCATTACCCCTGCAAATATGTTCCCGCAGAGCTGCTCGCAGGCTTTGGGGCTGGATGTTGGCCCTGCACCTACGAAGCTGAGAGCTTTGAGCGCGCCGATGAGCTTGCACACCCCAACCTTTGCGGGTTTGCCAAGTCGCTTCTTGCCTACGCAGCACAGCCCGAAGTACATGCCATCGTGCTCACAAGCTGCTGCGATGCCATGCGGCGCGTCTACGACGTACTTAAACACGAAGGCAATGTTGAGTTTCTCTACCTGATTGATCTGCCCCACCTGCGTGGCTCGCGCGAGGTTAAACGCTTCAAACGAGAGTTAAGGCACCTCGCCGCAGCTTGGGCAAGCTGGAGCGGCCAAAAATTCAGCCTCGAGCGTGCCCTGCGCAGCTTTGACGCACCAGTTCCGCGCACCGACGAACGCGTAAGCCTCGTTGGAGCCCACGCTCCCCTCTCGCTCATAGATACCTGCCAAGATGAGCTTCATCTGCACGTGGAAAACGCCACCTGCACGGGCTTTAGGCAGGTGCCAAGCCCGCCGCCCACACTCATGCGCGCACCGAGCTCTGGTTGTCACGCCTGTGAGCTGGATGATGCAGCCAGCAGCTCCTCAGACGACGAACTCGAGCGCTTCCTTGATTGGTATGCAGAGGCGCTCTTAAACCAGCTGCCTTGCATGCGTATGGCAGACAACACTGAGCGAAAGAATCTCATCTCGGCGCCAGGCCAGCACGGCATTATCTACCACACCATGAAGTTTTGCGATTACTACGGCTTTGAGTATCTCGGAGCTGCACAGACAAGTGAGGTTCCTATGCTCAAGATTGAGACCGACGGCACGCAGCAAAGCGCCGGACAGCTTAAAACGCGTCTTGCAGCCTTTGACGAGACTCTTGCGGGGCGCGCCGCAAAGAACAAAAGCAACCGCAGCCAGACCGATGGTCCCCTCTATGTGCTGGGCGTTGACTCAGGCTCAACCTCAACCGACGCCGTTATCGTGAACAGTGATGAGCACGTTATAGCCAGCGTTATTGTTCCTACCGGCGCCAAAGCCTCAGCTGGTGCCGAGCGAGCTATCGCCGAGATACTCAAGCAGGCAAATCTCACCAAAGGCGATCTATCGCTGCGCGTTTCTACTGGCTACGGCAGAGATGCCATTGAAGGCATGGATTGCGCTATTACCGAAATTACCTGTCACGCCCGCGGCGCCCACGCGCTGGCGCCCGAAGCGCGCACCGTCATCGACATTGGCGGGCAAGACTCCAAGGTTATTCACCTTGACGAGCATGGTGGCGTGCTCAACTTTGTTATGAACGACAAATGTGCTGCCGGCACAGGACGTTTTCTTGAAGCAACGGCTCGCGCCCTAGAACTCACTCTGCCCGAGTTTTGCCGCATTGGCCTGGAGTGGAAGCACGAGGTAAAGATCTCGAGTATGTGCACCGTATTTGCCGAGAGCGAAGTAGTCTCTTTGGTGGCCGACGACACGCCTGTGGCAGACATTGTCCACGGCCTCGACATGAGCGTTGCCAGCAAAACCGCAGCCTTAGCCAAACGCGTGAATGCCGAGCCAGCCTACCTCATGACCGGCGGCGTAGCACAAAACATTGGCGTGGTACGCGCACTCGAGCAGGTCTTAGGACACACGGTAGCCACCCACAAAGACTCACAGCTCTGCGGTGCCATTGGAGCAGCTCTTTTGGGGTTGGAGAGCCTGAGATAGCGGGGATCACGCAAGCTATCGCGCACTAATCCGCAAACCCCAGCCCCAGCAAACTCCCAGAACACCCATTACTTCCAAGGAGCATTTTCCTGCACCGGAAAGACCACCGTAATAGTGGTGCCCTCCCCCAGCTCGCTCTCCACAGCGATGGTTGCACCATGGAAAACCGCGGCGTGCTTCACAATGGCCAAACCCAGGCCTGTGCCACCGCGCGCCTTGGATCGACTTTTGTCTACGCGATAAAAGCGCTCGAACACCTTGGCCTGCTCGTCCTTGGCAATGCCAATGCCTGTATCGGCCACGCACACATACGGATGGCCGTCGTCGTTGGTCCCGCACGAGACTGTCACCGTGCCACCCTCGCGGTTGTAACGAACGGCATTGCTTGCCAGGTTGTAGATAAGCTCGTCAATCAAGCGAGGCACACCCATAACCAGGGCGGCGTCCAGCTTTGAAAGCAGCTGCACGTGCGCCGCCTCAGCCACCGGCTCCAAGCGCTGACAGACAGCCTCAGAGGCACGCTTAAGATCAAGCGGCTCCGTTTGCCCCAGCACGCTCTTAGAAACTTCTGCATCGCCATGCTCGGCCTCGTCAAGACTCGAGAGTGTAAGAATGTCGTTTACCAGCGAAGCCAAACGCACTGCCTCACTATGGATGCGCCCGCCAAAGTCGCGCAAGTCATCATCGCTCGCAACCAAACCATTCTCAATCAGCTCGGCATAGCCAGAGATAGTAGTAAGCGGCGTCTTAAGCTCGTGCGTCACGTTAGCGGTAAACTCGCGGCGCATGCGGTCGTTATCAGCCAGCACTTTCATCTGGCGCTTAAGCTCCTGGCGCTGCGACTCAATGCGCTCAAGCATTGGAACCATCTCGGCATAGGCATTTTCTAGCCCGCGTTTGGGGTGGTCCAAATCCACCTGACGCAAGGGCTCAATAATGGCGCGCGACTCGCGGCGCGCCGCCACATAGAGCACCGCAATGCACACCAGCGCCATGCAAATGATGGGACCAATAACAGAGAAAAGCACCGACAGAAAACCCGACTGCGCCTGAGCCAAGCGCACCACACGCCCGTCTTCCAGCTGTTTCGCCTCGTAGAGCATGACCTCGCCTAAGGTGCTACTCGAGCGCTCAGAAGAACCTGAGCCTGTCTCCAGGGCCTGCTTAACCTCGGGACGATCCTTATGGTTGGGGAGCATCGCCGGGCTCTCGTCGCTGTCGTAGAGCACGGTGCCATCGGTATCAACCAGCGTGACGCGCGCGTTTTCGAGCTTGAGGTGGCGCAGCATGGCAATCTCGTCATCGGAGCCATCAAGCGCAGCAGAGACCACATCAAGCTGGTTTGCCAGCTCAGAGCGCGTAAGGTCTGCCAGGCGGCTTTGAATAAACGCCGTGCCCACCGCCGTGAAAGCCGCGATGATAACCATCGCGATAACAAAGATGGTCGCAAAAACGCGATTGGAAAGTGAACGGCGAGATGCCTCGGTCTTTTGCGCCACAGCGCTCGCCTATTCCTCGTGGCCCGTAAAGCGATAGCCCACGCCGCGCACTGTCTCGATACATCCGGAGTGGTCGCCGAGCTTCTGGCGCAGCGTTTGCACGTGAACATCCACCGTACGCGAGCCGCCGTCAAAATCCCAGCCCCACACGCTTTGCAGCAAGGCCTCGCGCGAAAAAACGATGCCCGGCTTGCGCATCAGGTACTCAAGCAGGTCAAACTCGCGCAGAGTGAGCTTAACGGGCTCGCCAGCAACAGTCACCTCACGGCGGCTGGGCGAAAGCACCACGCCGTGCACCGAGAGCGTGTCGTTGTTCTGCTTGGTCATGCCACCACGGCGTAGCAGTGCGCGGCAGCGGCTGGTGAGTTCCATGAGCGAAAACGGCTTGGTGAGATAGTCGTCCGCACCGCCATCGAGAGCCACCACTTTGTCGAGCTCAGTGTCTTTGGCAGTAAGCATCATGATGGGAACCGTGGCGGTCTCGGAGTCTGCCCGCAGGCGACGCATAATCTCAAGGCCATCGGTATCGGGCAGCATGATGTCCAGCAACACGGCGTCGGGCACGCGGCGCGCAACCGCAGCCTTAAACTCGCTATCACAGCTAAAGCCCTCGGCCTCAATACCCTGCTGCTGCAGCGCATAGAGGGTAAGACCCCTGATATTGTCATCGTCTTCTACGTAATAAATCATGAGGCACTCCCCTCGAGGCCATAGACATCGCCATCATACACCGCAGTGCGACGCGTACAGAGCGCAGCGCTGCGCCAGCCGCAAAGTATCAGCCAAAGCGGCCCGTCAGGTAGTCCGCCGTGCGCGAATCCTTAGGAGCACGGAAGAGCTCGTTAGTAGGCGCGTGCTCAACCAGCTCGCCCAGCAGGAAAAACGCAACCGAGTCAGAAATGCGCGAAGCCTGCTGCATGTTGTGCGTAACCACCACAAGCGAGTAATGCTGCTTAAGCTCGCAGGCGAGCTGTTCAATCTGCACCGTAGAGATGGGGTCAAGAGCACTCGTAGGCTCGTCCATCAGCAGAACCTGAGGCTTTACCGCCAAAGCGCGCGCAATGCAAAGGCGCTGCTGCTGACCGCCCGAAAGGCCCAAACCCGAAGACTTGAGCTTATCCTTAACCTCGTCCCATAAGGCAGAGCGCTTAAGTGACTCCTCTACTAGGTCATCAAGCTCAGACTTGCTCTTAATGCCCAGACCGCGCGGGCCATACGCCACGTTGTCGTAGATGCTCATGGGGAAGGGATTGGGGCGCTGGAACACCATGCCCACCTGCTGGCGCAGACGCGTCACGTTGTAGTTGCGGTAAATGTCCTCGCCGTCCAAGGTGATGGAGCCTTCAACACGGCAGTCGTCCACGTAGTCGTTCATGCGATTGAGGCAGCGCAGAAGTGTGGACTTACCGCAGCCAGACGGGCCAATAAACGAGGTAATCTCGCGGTCGCGAATGTCGATATTCACGTCCTTGAGCGCCTGGTGGTCGCCATAGAAAAGATTGAGATGCGAGACCGACATGCGCAGTTCATGCTCAACTGCAGGCTCGGGCGAAAGCACCGTCTCGGTCACCTCGCGCTCGTGCGCAGCCTCGGCAGCCTGTGCCATGGCCTCGGCAGAAGTGGTCGCAGTGCACACATCCGCAGAATCTATAACCTGATCTCCCACGTGGAGTACCTCCAGACTCATCCAGCAAGACCTATTCGGTCATGCCTGTCAGATGGTACGAGGCACGTCTTAAGATGCGATAAGCGAATTGTCAGCAGATGGTAAAGACTGCTCTGCAACAGGCGTCTCAGCAGGCAAAACAATGGTGAAGACCGTGGCCTCAGGCGTGGATGTGCACTCGATGGTGCCGCCATGTGCAGCAACAATCTCGCGCGCAATGGCAAGGCCCAAGCCCGCGCCACCGCGGTTAGTAGCGCGCGCGGCGTCCAAGCGGTAAAACTTGTCAAAAATTACCTTGAGCTTGGCCTCGGGGATGGGGTCACCTTGGTTTTGGAAGCGCACCACCACGGTGTCTTCTTCCTGCTGCGCCGAAATCTCAATGGTCGAGTTCTCGTAGCTATAGGCTAGGGCGTTTTTCATTACGTTGTTAAAGACGCGCGCCATTTTGTCGCCGTCCATCAGGATGGTGCAGGTAGGAGGCGTATCAATGTGCACCTGCTTGTGCTGCTCGGCAAGCGAGGGATAAAACTCGTCTGCCACCTGAGCCAGCATAAAGCTCAAGTCCACATAGCCACGCGTAAGCACAATGTCGTGAAAGTCAAAGCGCGTAATGTCAAAGAATTCCTCGATGAGCGCGTCCAAGCGATGTGCCTTGTCGAGTGCCACACCCGTAAAACGCGCGCGCTGCTCTACAGGCAAATCGGGTGCCTCTTGCAAAAGCGACAGATAGCCCACCACACTTGCAAGCGGCGTCTTAAGGTCGTGCGCTAGGTAGGTAACCAGGTCGTCCTTGCGGCGCGACTCGTTTTGCAAGCGCTCGCTTGCTGCGCGCTCGCGGTCGCGCACGCGTGCCAGTGCACCTTCGGTCTCCAAAAAACTGCCGTCGATTCCGGTCCATTCATCAGGGTTGTCGATGAGTTTCTCTACCACATTGGCAGCAATCAGATGGTCGGCATCTCGCTCTCCACGCGCGCGGCCCGCCTCGTAAAATGAGCAGCCAACAAAAAACGTGCAGCAAGCGCAAAGTGCTGCCATAAAGCCGCAAACACCAAAGAGATACGCCATGTCAAAAAAGACCGGGCCTGAGCAGCTTCCTACAATGCCGCCCACAATGAGCACGATTAGCCAGACGCTGCCACCCAAAGCCACCACGCGCTTAACGCTCTCAAAGTACTGAATGAGCGCACAGCCCATGAACAAAATCATGATGAAAAGGATGGGGTTGCCTATACCTACCAGCACCAACAGCAGCAAAAGCAGCACCGCCATAGCAACAAAGCCGCTGTCGAGGATGACAAAAAAGCGGCGCAGAACCTCGTCAAAATCGGCCGAACGCGCAGCAGCATTTGAGCGTGCAACGGCATCGCTCTGCGTATTGGTTGTCTCGCTGGATTGTTTGTCCATGTGTCTTATGCCTCGATTGTGTATCCAACGCCCCAGATGTTTTTAATAAAGCGCGGATGCTGCGCATCGTCGCCAAGCTTTTCGCGCAGATGACGAATGTGCACCATCACCGTGTTGCCGCAGCCAGGTAAAAATTCCTCGTTCCATACGCTCGAGAACAGCTCTTCAATTGAAATTACGCGACCCCGGTTCTCAAGCAAGAACAGCAAAATCGAGTACTCAAGTGGCGTACAACGCACGGGCTTTTCGTCCACCGTTACCATGTGAGAGTCTTTGTTGAGTACCAGCCCGTCTATAGACACGAGGGGGCTTTCTGCCTCTGCCGTAGCACCCTCGCGTGAGCCATAGCTGGTATAGCGCCTGAGCTGGGCTTTTACACGTGCCACTAGCTCCAGCGGACGGAACGGCTTAACCACATAGTCATCAGCACCCAAGCTTAAGCCCTCAATTTTATCGGCCTGCGAGTCGCGCGCCGTAAGCATGATAACGGGGTAGGTGTGATCGGCACGAATGGTGCGCAGTAGCTCAAAGCCGTCGATGTCGGGCAGCATGATATCCAACACTGCCAGGTCAAACTCCTGCCCCAAGATAAGCTTGGCCGCATCTGCTCCGCTATAGGCAAGCGTAACGTCATAGCCCTCACGCTTGAGATAGATTCCCACCAGGTCGGTAATGGCCTTCTCGTCGTCGACCACCAAAATGCGCGTTTCCACTGCGGCCTCCCTTCCATGCGGGCCATTATGACAGCTCAATACGAACACCGTGTGCACAAACGCGCACCTTAAGGCTCCTTTAAGTAAACCCCGCGCGTCGCAAGCGCGCTCCCCGCTATACTTATCGCGCACCTTATACCATGTCACATCAATCGAGGCGACCTTGAATATCATTTCCCGCGCCGCACGCCAAAACCGTATCAACCGCCTGAGCGCCTTTGCTGCCAGTGTTCTTATTGCGGTAAGCCTTTTTGCCGTACCAACGGCTGCTCTCGCAGACCAACCCGATACGGATATTATCTGCGGCGCTGCCGAGTCTGAGCGCCAAGACGACCTTGCAGACCGCCCGGACATCTCGGCCGTAAACGCCATTGTGATGGGCGAAGACGGCACCGTATACTATGAGCGCGCCGCAGATGACCAGGTAAAAATCGCCTCAATCACCAAGGTTATGACCGCCATTGTGGCTCTTGAGAATGCAAGCCTCGACACCGAGGTCACCGTAGATAGCGCCGCTGCTGCCACCGTGGGCTCGTCTGCAGAGCTCGAAGAGGGCGACACCCTTACGCTCGAAGAAGCCCTGCGCGCGCTTCTTATCCCCTCTGGAAACGATGCCGCCATGGCTATTGCAAGCACGGTTGGCGCCATCATGGATCCCAAAAGCGATAGCCCCTACGACACCTTTGTGGCGGCTATGAACAAAAAGGCGCAGGATTTGGGCCTCGAAGCCGTTTTTACCAACCCCCATGGCTTGGATATTGACGAGTGGGGCACCGACATGCATGCCTCTGCGCGCGACGTGGTAAAGATGTTTGCCTATGCTATGAAGAACGGCAGCTTCCGCGCGCTCACCGCCTCCACCAACAATGTTGTTACCGTTACCAGCAAAGACGGCACCGAGCGCGACCTTGAGCTGAGTGAGGTCAACTCGCTTTTGGGCAAAGACGGCAATATTGGCGGCAAGACCGGCACCACCGGACAGGCCGGCAGCTGCTTTGTAGGCGCATGGTCGCGCGAGACTGGCGGCGAGATTTACACCGTGGTGCTTGGCTGCGCCAGCAACACGCCGCGCTTTGCCGATAGCAAAACGCTTGCCGACTGGTACTACAACCACATTCAGAGCTACCCCGCCATTAATTCTGAGCTTATAGCAGCAGATGGCAACCCGCTGGTGGCTAAAGCTTGCGACAGCGACTGGACTGACCGCACCGTTGATGTAACAGCGGCAGACCCCAACCAGCAGATACAGGTCTTTAATCTGGCGGGCGCGCTTTCTCAGGAAGTTGAGCTCAAAACGCTCTCAGGCAACATCAAGTGCGGAGACAGCGCAGGCACCATCACCATCTCACAGGATGGCCACGAGGTGGCAACCGTTGAGCTGGTAGCCGCACAAGACCAAGCGGCGCCCAACCCGCTTGAGTGGATTTTGGTTCAGCTCGACCGCCTTGCGCGCTCAATTACTGGCCAGCCCACTCAGGCAGAGTCGAGCACCATCAATGAGGTCTACGACTTCTCGCAGGATGCGTAACGGTTTATCCTTGCTGCCATCCTTGCCTTCTTCGTAGGGCTACTTACCTGGGAAACCCTTAGTAACGCAGGGGGCATGCAGCACGGCGCAGTGCACATAGAAAATGGGCTAGCCCAGCTCACGCTCAATCTCAAAAAGCTTTTGCACACGGGCGCCCGCTTCTTCAGGCATAACGTAAGCGCAGCCTAAGGCCGGAGCTTTACTGTACTTACCGTGGAAGTCGCTGCCGCCCGTTACAAACAGACCGTACTCAGCCGCAGCCTCAAACGCACGTACAGTGGCAGCCTCGTCGTGATCGGGATGGTAAGCCTCAATACCCATCAGACCCCACTTGACCATATCAGGAATAGCCGACCACGAATCCTTCTGGTCAGGATGCGCTAGCACTGGCACGCCACCCAGCTCGCGAATAGCGCGGATAACCTGCTTGACCTCGGGATAGTTAATGCTCCGATGCGCAATACCATCACGGCCAAAGTAATGCTTCCAGCATACCTGATAGTCCGGGTCGGTCTTAGGACGTCCGGTGAGTGCCTCCATAAGGTGTGTCTTATACACGCTCGTACTCAGGCGCGCCACGTCACAAACCTCGTCGAGCGAAAGATGCTTGCCACCGAACTCAACACCTGCAGCCTTGAGCTGGCAAGCCTGCCAGAGTGTATTAGCCGTGCGCTGATACTGCGTGTTCAGCACAATTTGCTCGAGAGTCGAAGAGCAATCAAATGTAGCCTCCAGGCCGTAGCCCAAAATGTGCACACCCTTGCCTGTTTTGGGGTTATAGCACGAGACCTCAACGCCCGCGAGTACCGGAAAGTCTAGGTCGTGCGCACGATCACGCACGAAAGCAAGATGCGAGAGACTGTCGTGATCGGTGATGGCAAGACCAGCCAGACCTGCCTTGCGCGCTTGAGCAATAAGCTCGTCAACCGTAAACGCGCCGTCAGAAAAAACCGAGTGGCAATGCATGTCGTAGCTGCCCGCAACCAAACGCTTGTCGGCAGGTACGGCGATGGGTGTCTCATATGGCACACCCGCGACAGCAGCTGCGGTTCCAATATAAGCCCCGCGGCTCAGGCGAACCTTCTTCTTGTCAGCTTTCTTGATACCAGCCTTCTTAGCGCTGGTTTTCTTGGCCTTGTCCTTGCTCATAGAGCACCCCTCTCATGTAACTCTGCGCAGCTTTACCCATCGTAGACGTATCGCCAAGGTATCGCGCATGAAGCACCAAACATTTACGGGATATTCGCGCGCCGAACAGGACAGCAGCCTGAAGCCGCACGCTACCTTGCGCCGCAAGACTGGCGTTCTGGCACAGGAGTACTCTTGCGCCTCCCCTGCCTCAGTACCCTGCCACAACATCATGCCTGACCCTCAGGCATGCGCATAAGAATGCCCCCCCCGGTTCTCAATGCTCAAGAAACGGGAGGCGATTTGTGTGCAGATCAGAGATTGTGCCAGTGCTTGGGCAGGTACATTACGCCGTATAGAAGAGCTTCTCCGCGTTGCGCCAGGCAGCAGCCAAAATGTCTGACGGCAGCTCGCCCGTGCGATCACAGCGGTCGCACGCAAGCGCCTGGGCTGTCAGCGCAATCATGGCCGGCTCGCATTCCAGGCCGCGAATGGGTTCGGGTGCCATGTAGGGGCAATCCGTCTCCAAAAGGATGCGGTCAAGCGGAGTTGCCGCAAAAGCCTCACGCACCTCAACATTGCGCTTAAAGGTTGCCGCGCCACCGTAGGCAATGTAGCAGCCCAGCTCCACAAAGCGCTCCATAGTTGCAGTGTCCTCACCAAAGCAGTGAAGCACGCAGCCGGCCTGAGGCAGACCAATGCGTTTAAGCACCTCGTAGGCATCTGCATGAGAAGTGCGCGCCTCGTCTTCTGCGGTATGACGTAGGTGCAGCTCAACCGGAACATTATGTTGGCAGGCAAGCTCGAGCTGGCGCTCAAAGACTTCAATCTGAACGTTGTGCGCAGTGGGAGCCACATCGTCCTCTTCATCAAAGTGATAGTCCAACCCAATCTCGCCAATGCCCGCACAATAGGGGTCGGCAAGTGCTGCCTCAATCTGCGCGTGAATCTCGTCGGTGTAAGACGCAGCACCATACGGATGCACACCAGCAAGGTATTTGAGCTGCGGAATTTCCGGCGTCGGAAGGATTTCTGCCCGCAGCCACTCTTGATAGGCTGGGATATTCATCTTGTCACCCACAGGGTCAACGAGCGTCACCAGGTGCTCAACACCTGCGCGGGATGCACGCTGCAGCGCCTCTTGCGGCTGCTTGTCCCAAAAGGAGCGCAGGTGAGCATGGGTGTCACACAAGGGCTGTGGCAACTCAGGCGCGACCACTGTCTTATCTTTTTTCTTTACGCGCTTAGTAAAGGTGGGCGGATTTTGGCGATCAAACATGCTGGAGCTCCTGCGTTAAGCGAACAAAATCTGCAACCGAGAGCTTCTCTGCACGCGCTGTAGGAGCAATCTCTGCAGCAGAAAACGCCACGTCAAGTGCCTCTTTGTCAAAGCCTGTTGCGCTCATGGAATTGCGAATGGTCTTGCGGCGCTGAGCAAAGGCAGCATCAATCACGCGCGCAATCTCGTGCGAATCAAGACCTTGAGCCACGCCCTCAACGCGGTCAATGCGCACCACTGCCGAGTCTACATGCGGAGCTGGCATAAAGCAGCGCGGCGGCACCTCAAAACGGCCAGTTACCTGCCCATACAAGCCAAGCTTTGCCGTGTATCCACCGTAGACCTTGTTGCCAGGAGCAGCCGCAATGCGATCGGCCACCTCTTTTTGAACCATGACCACCGCGCGCTGCAGTGCGGGCATAGTCTCAAAAAACTGCAGGATAATGGTTGCTGCCACGTTATAGGGAAGGTTTGCTACAAACACCGTGGGCTCACCGCCGGCAGCCTCGCAAATCTGCGCGGGCGTCACCTTAAGGGCGTCGCCCATGATGTAGGTAAAGTTCTTATGCTCAGCGGCGTGTGCCCATAGCACAGGTTCAAGCTCCGAGTCTGCCTCGATGGACACAACATGCGCCGCCTCCTGCAAAAGCGCCAGCGTAAGGGTGCCAATGCCTGGTCCCACCTCAAGCACGCGCTCGTCTCCGGTAAGCTCAGCCAAGCGGCAGATGTGTTCAATCACATGGTTATCGATGAGGAAGTTTTGGCCCAGCCGATGCTTGGTAGCCAGGCCAAACTCCTCAAGCAGCTCGCGCGTGGCAGCCGCCGATGCCAAAGGCGATGTTGTCATAACGTGCTTCCGTTCTTGCGGCGCCCGCGCGCCCCACCTCGTTTTTGAACGCGCACATTATAGCTAACGGCCCAACAGAGCCATGACCTCGCGTTTGGCATCCAGAAATTCCGCGGTTAGCGCAAAAGGCTCCCCCGCCAGCGCGGTTGTATGATTGGGCACGACCTCGCCAGCAATCGTACTGGGCACGCCCGCGCGAGGGTCTCCCGCAAGAACGTAGATGCGCGAGGCCATCTCGACAGCCTCATCTACATCATGCGTAATCACAATGCTTGCAATTCCCAGCTCAGAGGCCATGTCGCAGTACCAACAGCGGAGGTCTGCACGCGTTAAAGCATCCAGAGCACTGAACGGCTCGTCGAGGAGTGCCACGTCGTTACCCATTAGATACGTACGCAAAAAGGCCGCGCGCTGGCGCATGCCGCCAGAAAGCTCGCTTGGCCATTTGTCCTCGCAGCCCGCAAGCCCAAAGCGCTCCATGAGTGGCAGAGCTTTGGCACGAGCCTCTGCGCGAGGCATGCCAGCTATTACTAGCGGCAAGATGGCGTTGTCCAGGATGGTGCGACTGGGCAGCAGAAGGTCTTTTTGCAGCATGTACGAGACTTGTCCAGGTTTGCCTTGCAGGTCTTTTCCGTGCAGCAGCACCGTTCCTGCACGCGGAGCTGTAAGGCCCGAAAGCGCATGCAGGATGGTGGTTTTGCCACAACCCGAGGTTCCCACAATGCACACGGTCTCACCGCAGTTAACGTGCAGGTCAATGCCGCGCACAACATCGTGTTCGCCATCCCATGAGCACGTGAGCCCACGCGCCTCAAGTGCAGGCAGGTCCGCGTGGAGTGCCGAGACACTCGCGGCAGGCGTGCCCTCGCAGGTCACATGCACGCCGCAAGCTTGCACACTCTCGCAGTCCATCCGAGCACCGCCCAGCTCTGTCGTATCCGAGTCTGTCACCAACTACTCCAAATACGAGGTATCAAAGCCCGAATTCACGTCGAGTTTGTTCTCTACCAGACCGCCGTCGTTCAACCACGTAAAATAGCGCGACCAACGCTCAGGATCGATAACACCCCAGCTTGCAGCGTCGGAGGTGTACTCTTTCGCAAGAAACTCAGCGCTCGCAGACACCAAATCTGAATCCAACTCAGGTACCTCTTCACACAGAATCTTTGCAGCCTCTTCCGGATTCTCAACCGCAAACTCGTAGCCCTTCTTCACGGCGCGCAAAAACGCCTTGACGGTCTCGGCATTCTCCTCGGCATACTCGGTATTGACCGCAATCACGGGCGTGTAGAAGTCAAACACCTCGTCCATGTCGCGGAAGTTGAAGTAGTTGACGTCGTAGTTTTGCACTTTGGCGTTCTGCACAGCCCAACCCTCGTAGACCCACACGCAGTCGTACATATTGGCCTGAAGGCCCGCCACGTCATCGTCCACCGAGTACGGCACCATCTCAAGCTTGGAGTAGTCGCCGCCGTCAGACTCCATAACCTGCTTGATAGTTGCCTGCTCTACCTGCAAATCCCAGGTAGCGTACACGTGATTTTCCATCTCCTTGGCGCGCGTAATGCCATCGGCCGCGCGGCTCATGATGCCCGAAGTATTGTGCTGAATCACCGCCGCGATAGCCTCCAGCCCCGTATTGCCGTTGTCGTAGGCCGAAGCAATGTAGTCCTGGTAGCTAATGCCAAACTGAGCCTCGCCAGCGCCAATGACACTCTCGGCTGTGCCGTCTGCCGGCTGAATAATCTCGACGTCCAAGTTCTCGTCGTCAAAGTAGCCTTTGTTTTTTGCCACATAGACGCCGGTATGATTAGTGTTGGGCGTGTAGTCGAGGCAGAACGTGACATGCGTTGTAGGCTCAGGCACCGCAGAGCCAGCCAGCGTGTAGGCGCCATTTTTACTGGTATTGCCACAGCCGGTGGCAACCAGCGCCGCAGCGCCCGCAGAGGCAGCGGCTACAAAGGTGCGACGAGAAACCTTCTGAGAAGCAAGATTAAACTGAGTCATTTTTCGTTATTCCTTTCTGCCCGTTTCCAGGGCATGCAAATGCGTTCGAGAATGCCAACGCCGCCCATAAGGGCCAACGAAAGCGCCGAAGTAATGATGATGACCGCAAACATTCGGTCGTACTGAAACGACTTGCGCACACGCGTCATGTAGACGCCCAGACCCGTAAAACCGCCAAGCCATTCGGAGATAACGGCACCCACAATGGCGTAGGTAGCGCTGATGCGCAGACCGCTGAAAAACTGCTCGGCCGCAGCCGGTAGCTTAACGTAGCGAAAGATTTGCCACTCGCTTGCGTTCATGGTGCGCATGAGGTCAATTTGGTCAGGGTCGACCGAGCGAAACCCACCCACCAGTGCAACCGTCACCGGAAAGAACGTCGTGAGTACCACGAGTAGCACCTTGGGCAGGAGTCCATAGCCAAACCAAAGTACCAGCAAGGGCGCAATAGCAATGGTTGGCACGGTCTGGCTCACCGTGAGGAGCGGATCAAGCGCCAGGTAGATGACCTCAAACCGGTCCATGATCACAGCAAAAAGAAAGCCAATCCCCACGCCAATAAGCAGACCCATTGCCGCCTCGGCAAGCGTTGTCCACAAGTGCGAAAGCAAGAGCGGGAAGTCTCCCACCAAAGCAAGCACCACCTGTACCGGACTTGGCAGCATAAAGCCAGGCACCAAGCCTGCCAAGCAAACGCCCTGCCATATAACAAGAATTACTAGCACGGCAAGCGTGGGCGCCAACACACAACGAACCTTGAGCTTGGGAGCCTTAGAACCGCGCAAAGCCATCCTATGCGGCCGCCACGTTCTGCGCAGCAAACTCAGGATCGCTCGGGTGATACTTACCGATTTTGCGGTCAGTGCTCATAACATCACCTTCGGGCTTAAAGTTGATTTTGGCGTAGGTCATCACGTGCTTACAGCCATGCGCGGCACCCACGAGCTGGCAGTTCTTGAGAATCTCCATGCAGGTCTCGTAGTCGCCCTCAATGGCTGTCTCAAACGGACCCACAAAGTAATCGATACCCGTCGAGTCGATGTAATCAATTACAGCATCAACTGCGTCGCAAGTTGCATTGTCGTCGAGCGCATCCATGGGCAGATATTGAATAGCAATCGAACAGTTCATACGCGCTCCTTCCTGCGCCGAGCCGCGTTGGCTCATACGCTACCGGGCGCCACATAACAACTGAGGCACCCACGAATTCCGTAGGTGCCTCAGCGAGCGTTTGCTATGGTTCCTACGCCGGCATTACCCGGATCAGGTTGACGGTCAGAGCCGCAATAGACTCACTCTCAGCCGGCATGCGCCAGCCCCCGTTTACGTTGCCAGTCTAGCACGCATATGGTGGGTGTACAGCTTTGAAATTGCTATTGCACTACTCCTGAATCTCAGCCCTGAATCTCAGTATCCTCACCGTGCGGAGCCGAGAGACTCGCCTTCATGGCCTTAATAGTCTTTTCCATCAACGTGGCAAGGTCCCAGCCCAAGAGCCTCCCTATAAGCGCTGCATACATTTGCCCGCATGGTTGTGGGATTGAATCCACTTCTCTAAGACACACCTCGATGCAACGCTTTGCAGCACCAACTCACCCACATCTCTGCAAAAAACAAGTGAACAGCACTTCTACAGGCCTGTCACAGCCTTCATAGCAAGCTCGTCAGCGGATTTCACGCTCAAAATCGCTTCCGCAGCCCCATTCACTGCCTTTCTACAAACAAGAAATACGAAAGTCGGAAGCAATATTCCAATTCAAGAAGTAGACAATCTATTTAACCTCTCGCGAACTGCGATTTTGCTTGCCATAAAGTCTCTCTACTTGCCGTATGCCGATATTGCTTCCGACTTTCGTATTTTTATTTATACACTACCTAAAAACGTCTTAAAAGGAGGAGTGGTCGATGGACCTCTTGCTATGTGGTGCAAGCGCGCTTAGATACTATCGCATCCCTCTTCAAGCACTTGCGCTCTATCCAGCATTACCCAACACCTATGACGATTCGAACCATCGAAAACTCGGCGCTTCAGAGTTCATTGCAGATCTCCTACCAGCACCTCTTCATCGTGCAAGTTTTACTTCAAACGAACATGGCAAGACTAAGCTTTATAAGACGCGCTGCTTCAAAAATGGACTGCCACCTGGCTCGATCTACGATACAGATCACGGCTTTCAGGTAACCTCACCAGCAGCAACACTTCTCACCATTGCAGATGATGTTTCGCAAATACAGCTAACCATGGTCCTGGACGAGATGCTCGGAGATTTTGCAGTATTCAATCCTTGTGAGCGCACCGAGCAACTGCTTAACGATGCATTAGCTCAGCGGCTTATCCGCCCCAACGATGGCTGGCAGCGTGTCATCGATGTCAACGGCCAAGGGACCAGTCTCTGGAAACGTCCACCACTCATCACGCAGGGAGAACTCGAGTCATTCTGTAAACATGCCGGCGGGTTCCACGGCATCAAAAAGCTCAGGTTTGCACTCGAACACGCGCACGACAAAACGTCCTCGCCTTTCGAGGTTCAAGCCTCGATGCTACTGAGTCTTCCGCGCTTTGCAGGCGGCGAAGAGCTATCTATCAAGAATAATCAGCGGATTAAGCTCACGCGCGAAGCCCAAAACATCTACCCACATGAGAGCTGCTATGCCGACATTCTTATCGAAGGCCAAGGCAACAACGCAGGCGTGATTGTTGAGTGCCAAGGGCGGTCGGTTCACGCAAGTGAAGCAGCAGGTCTCTCGGATTCCAATCGATCTACAGCCCTCACAAGCATGGGCTACGAAGTGATTTTGCTCACATATGAGCAGCTTACAAACGTAAAGGCCTTTGAAGCAGTGCTAAACATAATCGCACGCAAAACAGGAATCCCCCGCCGCGCAAAAACAGCTCGTCAACAGGCGGCAGAGGCAGCACTCCGACAAGAGCTGTTTATCCCCTGGCCAGAGCTAGGGGTCTAGGCACACGGCGAATCCAACCAAAAAGCACTGACAAGTTCAGCGAAACTGCGACGTATAGACTACTTAAGCAGCCCATACGTTTATCCCATGCACAGGGTCAGAGATTGCCACGGGAACATACTAAGAAAGCCACTGGCAACTGGTTTCGTTCAGTCTCGTTAGATAGCTCGTTACTTCATCCGACTTGATTGGCTGTGCCAACAGCTTTAAACGGTTTGATATCAACACCAGCTCGGACAGCTTTACCGTTGAGCAGTGCGCAAAACACGGTTGAAACCAGTTGGAACCTGCTTACCTCAGCGGCGCTACTCCTGAGTTGTAGCCGCCTCAGCATCCTCGCCGTGCGGAGCTGAAGGGCTTGCCTTCATGGCCTCAATAGTCTTTTCCATCAACGTGGCAAGGTCCCAACCCAGGCGCTCAGCGCCCTGCTCAATCACATCGCGCGAGCAGCCGGCAGCAAATTTTTTGTCCTTGAACTTCTTCTTGAGCGATTTAACCGTGAGGTCATCCACACTCTTAGAAGGACGCATAAGCACTGCCGCACCAATAAGACCCGTAAGCTCGTCGGCCGCAAAAAGCACCTTCTCCATGTCGGAGGTCGGCTCGTACGGCGTGCCCGTAAGACCCCAGCCATGACTGCAGCAGCCGCGCACGATAACCTCGTCGAGACCTGCCTCGCGCAGGAGCTCCTCCTCGCGAACGCAGTGCTCCTCGGACCAGCGCTCAAAGTCCAAGTCGTGAAGCGTGCCTACGACCTGCCACAAGTCCGCCTCATCAGCATGACCCATGTCGGCGGCATACCAACGCAGCACTTCACCTACAATGCGACCGTGCGCCAGGTGAAACGGATCCTCGTTGTACTGTTTAAGCAGCTCATAGGCCTCTTGGGGCGAGGGAATCATACAGTTCTCCTTAATCTCACGCACATGCAGGTTAGGTTCGCAAGATTCTACTTCTCTTTTGCAAAAGATGCGCGGAGCCTTCCTGACTCCACGCATCTGTAATCAGCTGTCTATGTAAACAAGCTATGCAGCAGCGCCGCTTCAGACAACGAATCGCTTCAAGCAGAAATCACTTTCCACAAGCGCCGCCTCAGACGATCGCCGCTTCCCTACTTCTGCAGACGCGGGAAGAGTGGCTCGCCCTTCTCCACGGGAGCGCCACCAGCAAGGCCGCCCCAAGCGCACGCCGCAACCAGGTTGTCGGACTCAGCCTCGTCCGCGCAAGACAGACGGCGCAGAGCCTCAGCGCTCGTACTCGGCATAAAAGGTGCAAGCAGATGGGCGCAGATGCGAATAGCCTCAAGCAGGTTGTAAATCACAAACGCAAGCTCGTCGGCGCGCGCCTCGTCCTTGGCAATGTTCCAGGGCTCGGAGTCCTCGATGTAGTGGTTCGCAGCATGGACAAGCTCCATGACCTCGTCCTTAGCGCCCACGTAGTCGAGCACGTCCATCTTGGCGCAATAGCGTTCGCAAATGCCGGCTGCAATGTCTGCCAGCGGGTTTGCATACGCATCAGCAGCGGCGGGCTTAGCCGGCGCGCACCCGTCAAAGTACTTGCCGCTCATGTTGAGCGAGCGAGAAATGAGGTTGCCCCAGCTGTTGGCAAGGTCTGCATTGTAGACCTGCTCCATGCGCTCAAACGAGATGGCGCCGTCGGTGCCGGGCACCACGTCAGTCATGAAGTAGTAGCGATAACCCTCCACGCCAAGGAGCTCCATAACATCAGCAGGCGCAATAGCGTTGCCGCGGCTCTTAGACATCTTCTCAGCAGCGCCGGTCTCGGCATTGCGCACGGTCAGGAAGCCATGGGCAAAAACGTGCTCGGGCAGCGCCTCGTCGATAGCCATAAGCATAGCCGGCCAAATTACGCAGTGGAAGCGAATGATGTCCTTACCCACAATGTGGAACTGCGCAGGCCAGCGGTAGGCCAGCTCAGCGCGCGCCTCGGGCGTGTCAACGCCGTAGCCCACAGAAGTCAGATAGTTAAGCAGAGCGTCAAACCACACATAGGTAACGTGGCCCTCGTCAAAGGGCACCTGGATGCCCCAGTCAAAGCTCGTGCGCGAGACAGAAAGGTCATTTAGACCGCCCTCCACAAAGCTGCGCACCTCGTTCATGCGGAAGTCCGGCTGCACAAAATCGGGGTGCTCATCATAGAGAGCAAGCAGCTTGTCCTGGAAGGCCGAAAGCTTGAAGAAGTAGCTCTCCTCCTGAACGCGCTCAAGCGGACGGTGGCAATCGGGGCAAAGATGCTGACCCTCGCTGCCGTACTCCTCGTCGCCCTTCTGCACCTGAGTGTCAGTGAAATACGTCTCGTCGGGCACACAATACCAGCCATCGTAGCTGCCCTTATACAGGTAGCCCGACTCCTTCATGCGCTCCCAGAGATACTGCACCGCATGATGCTGGCGCGGCTCGGTGGTACGGATAAAGTCATCGTTAGAAATCTCAAGCTTGTTCCACAGCTCAGTAAAGTGCGGAGCCTGAGAGTCGGTCCACTCCTGCGGCGTCATGCCATGCTTGGCTGCAGCCTCTGCCACCTTCTCGCCATGCTCGTCCATGCCGGTCAGGAACTTAACGTCATAACCAGCGGCGCGACGATAACGCGCCTGCACGTCAGCAAGAATCGTGGAGTACGCGGTTCCCAGGTGCGGATCGGCGTTCACGTAATAGATGGGCGTAGTGACAAAAAATGAGGGCTTGGTGTGCTCCATGATGGCAAACCTCCAGAGTGCAGATACATACAAGGGTTGATGATAGCGCAAAAGCCTGACGAGCTGCATGAGCACACAGCGGGGTACTTACTCCTGAGCAGCAAGCACCAAAGCGTAAACTTCGCGCTTCTTGCGGGAGTACTTTTGCGAGAGACGCTTAGCAAGTACAGAGGCAGACTCACCAGCGGCAAGGGCCTCGCGAATCTCCGCTTCAAGCTTCTCCTGTATCTCGGCAGGTGAGCTTGCCTGAGCGCCCGCAACAAACGCCGCGGCCTCTTCTGGTGCTGGCGGAGCCACTACCAACGCAATCTCGCCGCGAATCTCATCGCGCGCTTCAAGTTCGCAGATGAGTTCCTCGGCACGCCCGCGTAGCACTTCTTCATGCAGCTTGGTCAGCTCGCGACACACAGCTACCGTACGCTGCGGAAACACTTCTGCCACTGCCCGCAGGGTAGCCACAATGCGATGAGGCGACTCGTAAAAAATAAGCGCGCCAGGCACCATTGCAAGCTCGCGCAGACGCCGCACGCGCTCGCCATGCTTGCGGCCCAAAAATCCCTCAAAAAAGAAGTGGTCACTAGCAATGCCGCTTGCCACCAATGCTGTTACGCAAGCTGACGGGCCGGGAACTACCCGCACGTCAACGCCAGCATCGCGCGCCGCCTCCACAAGCGCCTGACCCGGGTCGGACACGCTTGGCATGCCAGCGTCAGAGGCAAAAGCCAAGGTCTCGCCTGCCAGCATGCGATCCACAAGCTCGGGCGCACGGGCGCCAATTACGTTCTCGTCACAACGAATCAGCGTGCGAGAGATGCCTAGATGCGCCAGAAGCTTTGAGGTCACACGCGTGTCCTCGCAGCAAATTGCATCAGCCGCGCGAAATGCCTCCGCCGCGCGCGGACTCATGTCCCCCAAGTTGCCAATGGGCGTGCCTACCACATAAAGGCAGCCCGTCTTGTTCACTTCAGCCGCCATGTTAATCAATCATCGCGCGCTCAAGCGGCGCCAACGCCACACGTGCATCCCACGCAGGAATGCGCTTCTCGGTCTTCCACGTTTGGAAGTACCAGCCCGCGGCAGACTCAAAACTCGCAAGCTGACTCGACACAAAAACGCGCTCATATGCGGCACGGCCCTCGGGCGTCACGCTCGAGCTGGAAAGCACCGCTGCTGCCGACCACTCGCCCACCATAACGGGAAAGCCCGTCTGCGCAGCCTCGCGCAGCAGTTTGCGATTGCGCAGTACTGCCTGCGAAATACCCTTGGGCGAGGTGATATCGCACGCTTGATCACTGCGGTAATGGTACAGGTGCAAGTCCATCACTACGTTTTTGTACTTGCCGCCGCGCATAAAGTGGCGCCAAATCTGGGGATGGCCCGAAGCAGAAAAGACAACCATCTTATCCTCTGACATATGCGCACGCACCAGATCGTAAGCATCGCGATAGAAATTGCGCAGGTAGTGAGCTGGAATCCCCTCGGTCATCGTGAAGAGGTCCTTGCGCACACTCACGTTAGGCGAGTCGAGCAGCTCAATGCCCGCAAGCTCGTCGGAAGCTCCGTACCGCGCAGCCAAGCGCTCAAGTACATTCAGCGCAACATGACGCCCGTTAGTGGACGAGTGCCAGTCAGCCGTATTTTCGGGCGTTGTAGGACTCTCATTTGAGTCGCCCTGACCGCCCGGCACCGTTGCCAGATCAAGCAAAACCGAGAGCTCATACTTCTTTGCCCACTCAAAAGCGCGATCTACGTAGTCGATAGCCGGAATGGTTGCTTGAGATTCGTCCTGCGCGCCAAAAACATGCCAAGGCACGGGCACGCGCACAGAATTAAAGCCAATAGCCGCAATGCGACGAAAATCGTCCTCACCAATAAACGTCTCAAAGTGATGGCGTAGGCGCTCGTTGTATTCCGTAGTGCCTAAAGCCTGCTGAAGCTCGGTTGCGTTCGTGGCGCCCGTCGCAACATAGAGCGACGGCGAGACCCAAGTCTCGGGGATAAACCAACCCGAAAGGTTGACGCCGCGAATCCTATCCATAGTGCCTCCCGCACGTGTACTAAATAACGTGTATTTAATGGTCAAAATGACTTTGCTGACCACGAGTATACCCGCCAGCCCGGACATATGCTGTTTAGGGAGGCGGCAACCATTGTTATCACTGAAAGAAGGGGATTGTGGCTGCCTACAGAACGCTATGCGGCCATGGGCTTGTAGCTTTATGCATAAGAAAAGCCCCCATTGCTGGGGCTGTTTCATTCAAGGGTGGCAGGGAAGGGAATCGACGGCGCTCACACGTGAGCGCCCAATCGCGGCGGTTGCTCACGCAACCTTGCGTGCTACGCTGGCAAACGCATACGCGTTTACTCAGCTCCGCACCCTCGCGGGGTTCGGTTCCCTTCCTGTTTTTCTGCAAGTTTTATGCATAAGAAAAGCCCCCATTGCTGGGGGCTGTTTCATTCAAGGGTGGCGGGGAAGGGAATCGAACCCCTGACACGAGGATTTTCAGTCCTCTGCTCTACCAACTGAGCTACCCAGCCATTTAATGTGCCTTGTTTCAAGGCTTGATTAGTATACAAGACCAGATTTTTGCGTCAAGCGGTATTTTTGATTTTCTACTACCGAAAACCGCTCGAGCACCACAGCTGCGCCGCGGCAGGTACACATATGCCCAGGTTTAACTCCCGAGTACAGCGCAAGTACGTTGCCTACAGCATCAATAAAGGCAATGTCGATTGCCATTCGCATGCCAAAGGTATGTACCGAAGAGCACCGAGGAAATCCCATTACCACGCATGGAGGTGCTCCGCGCTCTCCTCTCCCCTGCCAGGCCATCAAGCCAAGCAAACGCTCCTTGAACGTGGAAGCCACTATAAGCCGCTCATCACTCCAGGCAAGTTCCTCTAATGCGCGCAGGTAAATGCCCTCGTCAATATCTTGCATCTACATCACCACGCCTGGGCGCCAAGGATCCACAACCACGGCACGCTCATGCCTAAGCACCAGTGGTGTGCCCATGTTTACGCCTGCAATAGAAAATCCCGTAGGCCACGGATGGAATGCCAACGTGCAGCGATAAGTCTGCGGAGCAGCCGTAAGTGCAAGGATTTCCAGGCCAGAAGCTTCGTCAGCCTCGTTAACAACCTCAATCTGCACATCGTAGGGTGCCATGGCTTCTTGCAGGGCTTCCTGCACGCGTGCAGTGGTCGCCAAGCCAGAAACACCTTCGGGCGAGACTGCCTGCGCAATCACAATATCAGGCGCAAGTCGGTCAAACCGTGCAACAGCGCAGGTAAACTGCATCAAATTGTAAACAATAAGCGCAAGCACAATAAGTACCGGCGCGACCACCGCCATCTCAACCGTTGCCTGAGCACGGCGCTCTCGCACAAAAGCTCCAGCCTTCCTCAGCGCGCAACAAGAACTATGTAGCCAACTGTTATATAGCCAGCAGTTTTTCGTACGCTGATCTGAGCGCACGCTAGCCATCAGGAGTCATCTCCCGCCGCCACAATGTCGCGCAAGCGAATAGTAAGTGGGATAGAGCCGCCTCCAGGAAGTGGAATCTCTGCCAACGTAAACTCCTGCGACGCCACGTATTCGCCCAACTCATAGCCAATTGCCTGCGTAATTGCCGTAGGGTCGGTTGTGCCAATAGGTATGGAACGCAAACATTCTTGTATCTTTGCCACTGCAGGTACATCAGCATGAGCAATCACCTTAGACGAATCAGTAAGCACGGGTTTCTTAAGGCTCAAGTCAACCGGTTGCAAACTCAGAGCGCTCACAGCAGTAGAAAGTCGCTTCTTAAGCCATGTGCCCACCGCGCCTGTAGAGCCAACAGTGCCCACAAGCTGCTCAAACTTTGCCGAAAGTCCCTCGCCCATGTCTCCGTACGAGATAAGCAAGCTGCCCCAAAGCTCCATGACGTTTCCCGCAAGTCCTGCCAACCCGGCACTTGAAGTTCGTTCCTCAAGCGTTGAGAAGAAGCGCGAGAGCACATTGTTTTCTTTGGTGGCGGCGTCTTTTGCAAGAGCAGAGGCTGAGATGGCGCCACGCGTACCCACGTCCGCCACAGCGGCAAAGCTCGATTCAAGAGACTCTGGGGTCTGTACCGCACTGGTCACCACCGCAGCCACGCAGCCATAACGCCCAGGCGGGGCGATCCGGGGCCGTATACCACTCAGCGCTTCAAGGGCATTATCAAACGCATCGGCCGCCGTCTCAGCCTCGCCCTGCGCGCGCCGCTCCAGCTCCAACTCCTGATTGCGATACGTTACGTAGTCGTTCAAAGCGAGCGTAAACTCGTTCAAGTGATACTCGTAACCGTTGTCGATAGAAGTTGAAGCAGCAGGCACTTCACCTACGCTACTCAAGCTGAAATGGCAAACAGCACACTCACGCGCAAGCCCGCCCTCAGCAGCAGCAAAGGAAACAATAGGACCGGCGGTACCCGTAAACCCAGGGCAATCCCTGCCGTAATGAAGTGTTAGGCCATCAGACTCCTGGCTTGTTGGCCAAACCGACTCCGTAAAAAGCGTTGTATTGCGCACCTCGCGTGTATTGCGCGGCAGCGTTGGCACCGTCGAAGCCATGCTCCCGTTGTACTCAGAAATACCTGCATGTTCAAACTGGGCATAGGCATAGCGATAAAACGCTCGACGAGCAGCCGATTGAGCAGCAGCCTCGGTGCTAGTTCCCTCCGGTTGCTCATGGTCCATACGCCAACGATAGTAGACGCGCGTACGCTTAATCCCCACCACAGGATCCCAGGCAATACTCGATTGATAATCAGGATTATCGCTGCTAGAAAGCTCAGTGAGCTGCGCGGCACGTTCTTGCATGTTATAGCCATCACGTCCACAGTCTGCAATCCATGCTCGTTCCTTAGCCTGCGCCGTCTTCTCACCCGCCTCTTCCAGTTCTTGCGCCACCTGATCCAACTGATCTGAAGCATCTTGTAGTGCCTGGGTATCCACACCCTCCCCATTAAGCGCCGGGAACTCCGAAGCCGAAGCCGCAGGCACTGCCAACGCCGTGCCATAAAAATTTGAAACGTCAGTCGCGCTTGCCAAGCAAAGCTTGCTTCCGTTGGCTGCAATCAAAAAAGGCAAAGACGATTCCAGTGTTTTTAAACCCTTTGATGCTGAAGAGGCAAAGCTGTTTCGGGCATCAAGCAGGCGAATTCCCGCATCAATTGCCTTGGCGGCACCAGCGCGGGCACCAGGAATCAGCAGGCCAACAAGACCAACGCCCGTAGCAGCCATTCCCGCAAAACCCAAGCTTGCAATGTTTGCATCTACCACCGTCGCCGCCGTGCAATACGAGGAGACAACATTTGAGCCAGCAAGCGCGGTTGCATCTGCCACGGTCTGCACATCACCCGCACGCGCCATGCCCCATACGGCAGCCACAGAAGAAAAGAGCAAGGCGAGCACCAAAAGGATGGCCACCGCAGAAGCAACGGTTGTATACGCGCCGTCCTCTATAAAGAGATCTATGGCGCAATGGATTCCGGACCGCGAAGATTCAAGCTCAGCGGCCTGCATATGCTCACCGCGCACAGAGGATGCATGCGCTTCAGACAACCAATCAGCCTCAGGCAAAAATCCATTCTCAGCACGCTTACAACGCCGCACCCGCGCAGCATACCTAGCCGCTCCAAGCGGAGACCCATGTTTCATAATCCCCCTCCAACCAGCTCGGCTTTCCCGCATAACTCACACGCGTTGTAATGGCCACGTTTCCCTGCGCGTCCGTCGTGCCAAACGCGCTTACAAAAGCACCAAGCACTGGTAGCGGCTTTACGTGTCCTGTAATTTCGACCGATGAGGTTCCCGTATCACCAGAAAAGCCCAGCTTAATCTCCCAGGTAAGTGGCCCACCAACGTGAAAAATCGAAACATTGGGCACAGCCGAGAGCCGTCGCAGCGCAAATGCCTCGCACGCATCCTCGCTTTCCGCACTTGCCGTGGTCATCAGGCGTGCAGTCTCTGCCGCAGCAGACTCCATAGCAGCACGGGTATAGAGCAAACACACTGGCTGGACCGCCAGCAACAGCAAAATCAAAAAGCTTGGCAGCAGCACAGCAGCTTCCACGGTCGCCTGAGCAGATGTTTCACGCATCCATCTAATAAAGCGAGATGTCGAGCAGCCCTCCCGCGTCAAAGAGATGCGATGCCGCACGCTCGGCCAATGCAGCCAAGGTACCTTCCTGACCTGCATGCCAAAGCAGGGCAAAAGCTGTAACCACTGAGAGCACCGCAGCCACGGTAAGAGCATATTCAAGCGTTCCCTGCGCGCACTCCCCGCCAACCACAAACGCAAGCCATCGCCGCCAGACTTGCATCTTTCTGCACGTCGGATCATCTCTTCTCACCTCAGCCTCCGTCCTCAGGCAGCAGGCGCACAATGCGCACGGTGCTGGTCTCGCCTCCATCTGGAACGGTGATATACACCACGTCCACCCATAGCGTGCTGCCGCGAATCACCGCGCCCCATGCATTGCCTTTAATATCTAGGTATCCGCTACACGCCAGCTCACACGTTCCTAAGTCGCGGTAGTTTTCAAGTACTGTCGAAGCAGCCTCAGGAACGTCTGCAGCTTCTTCCCATATCACACCATGCGAGGCATCGCCGCTACGCTCCAAATCACTCAAAAACAAGGTTGCCGAGCTTTGCGAAACAGGCGCATCTTCCACCTTTGATACAGCGCGCTCCACCTCGTCCTCAGCACTATCTTCACGCGCAGGCGATGCCACCCGCATATGACCCCAAAGCGCAACACCACAAGCAACAAACATTAGAGCAGCAACTATGAGGTACGTACGGCGATGTGTTGTGCGCATGGCCTAAAGCTTATTGATACCTGACGAAATGGTGTCCCATAACTCGCTCACCTTATCGCGGAAGGCGATAATCGCCAGAATTGCTATCACTACCAGCACTCCAACTAGAATGGCATACTCGGTTGTTCCCTGAGCGCACTCTTCGCGCGCAAGCTCGCGACAGCGCATGCACGCGCGCACCATTACATCCTGAACACCCAGGCGCATCCGCTTCATCAATCCAGTCATAGCAACCTCCTTATAGTATCCCGCCGCCCGCAAGCAACGGACCTAAAATGGACAATAAAAGCGCAGGTAGAATCAATGTTCCTGTAGGAATAAGCAGCTTTACTGGAGCTCGCTCAATTTCGCGCTCCGCACTCAGGCGGTGCGCCGCCCGCATCTCTGCTCCCTGGCGCGCAAGCGTCTCAGCCAGCGGAGCACCAAGCACATAGGCTTGGTCAACCGCTGCAGCAAACGACTCAAGCTGGCGCACTCCCACCGCATTCGCTACCTCCACAAGCGCAGCCTCGCGCGAGCACAAACCCATTTGCCACGACATGCGCGCCCGATTCATTGCTTCCGGCAACACGCCATGTTTGTTTTCGCAATACACAGCAAGCGCCGCATCAAAGGAAAGCCCTGCTAAAAGACCTAAACGTACAATGTCAGTCATTTCGGAGACATCGCCCAGATTTGCCTGGCAAGCATGAGATTGATCTCCTGCCATACGTCGTATCAGCGCTCGCATAGTCCTACTAAACGGTGTCGCCAGACGCTCAAGCACGGTTCGCGCATCATGAAGGCTCAGGTCAAACCCGCACGTCATCCACACTGCACTGCCCCACAGCACAAAGAGTGCCAGCAAGAACAGCAAATCGCTCGAGCTCATCTCAGACCTCCACATCCATGATTTTTCTGATAACCATCCAAGCCACCGCATTGAGCGCTAGCGCCACCGCAATAGAAAGCAGGCCAACATGCGTCGTAAGCCCATGCCTAAAATCTGAGGAGAGCAGCGTGAGAAACATAACCATGGCCACCGGCATAAGTGCCACCAAACGTGCCGACATGCGCGCCTGCGAAGTCTTAACGTCGAGCATGCGTTTAAGCTCCAGCCGCTCATGGCACAGCTCGGACGCCTCGGCGAGCAACTCCCCTAAGGGTGCGCCTGTTCGCTTAGAGACTTTGAGAGCCAAAACCACCAACTCCAGGCCAGGCGCTTGCAGGCGCTCCAACATAGCATCAAGAGCCTGAGCAGCAGGAACTCCACAATCAACGGCAAACGAGACGCGTGTAAACTCGCTGCGTATAGGTTCCGCCGAACGAGCTCCCACAAAACGCATAGCCTGCGTAAGCGAATATCCGGAACCAAGCGAGATAGCAAGTGAGCCAAACGCCTCAGGCATCGAAGTTTCCAACGTGCGAGCACGGGCGCGGGCGCGCCGCGCACCCATTGCACTCAACGCGGCAACAGGCAACACCCCCGCCACGATTCCCCAGGCAGACCATGCAATCACCACGCCCGCACCTGCAGCGGCAAGCGTTAATAAAACACACGCACCCGCTCGCACGTCGGCACCATACATCCAGAGCGGGCGCGCAGCGCCAAACCACAGGTGACCAAGTTCTTTCACAACTCGACGTCCTCGAGAACTACGCGCCAGACGCGCCACAGGTGGCCATGCACCAAGCGCGCGGCACAACGTCACCAAGTCCCCAGTAGATACAGACGAAGCGCCCGCACTAGCCAGCACAAAGCATCCCAACGCGCAAGCGCAGCACAACCCTACGAGAATGCCGCAGCAGATGGGCACAGCGAACGCCATCGTGCAACCTCCTCTTCTCGCAGGGCTCCCGAGCGCAACCCCTCCGCGATAAACGGCGGCTCAGCCACAAGCTCCCACGTACCAGTTGCAGCATCAAACGAGACATACTCAGTAAGCTCCACGCTTCCATCCGCCGCACGCGAAACTCCTGTGTACGAGGAAACAAAGCGACGACCATCCGGCATGCGCTGCGACATAACAATCGCGTCGAGCGCCATGGCTATCTGCTCTTCAATCAGGTCTCCCGGCAGGTCAATGCCATAACGCGAAAGCAAGGTTAAGCGCACGATAACCTCGCGTGCGCTGCCAGCATGCAGCGTGGTCAGACTGCCATCGTGACCCGTAACCATGGCCTGCAGCATGTCGATACATTCTTGCCCGCGCACCTCGCCAACCACAATGCGATCGGGCCTCATGCGCAGCGAGTTAATCACCAAATCGCGAATGGTTATTGCACCCTTACCCTCGATAGACTCTGCACGTGCCTCCAGGCGCACCACATGCGGATGCCGCGAAAACTTGAGCTCAGCAGAGTCCTCGATGGTCACAATGCGCTCGCCAAGGGCAATCTCGCACGAAAGCGCGTTGAGTAACGTGGTCTTTCCCGAGCCAGTACCACCAGCCACCGCGAGATTCTGGCGCAGCTTTACCGCGCACGAAAGCAGACGCGCATACCAGTCGGGCAACGAGCCTATGCGAACAAGCTCCTCAAGCGAGGTAATGCGATCCGAGAATTTCCTGATAGTGAGTACCGAACCATCAATCGCAATGGGTGGAATCACGGCGTTCACACGATACCCGCTTGGCAGGCGCGCGTTCACAATGGGGCTTCGCTCGTCGATACGCCGTCCCAAAGGCGAGATAATGCGATCGATGACAATGCGTATTTGTTCGTCGTCCTCAAATACATCCTTCAACGGATGCAAACGTCCCGCACGCTCAAAGAAAGCCGAACGGCAACCGTTCACCATAATCTCGCTTACGCTGTCATCCTCAAGCAGTCCCTGAAGCGGGCCTAGGCCCACCACATCATCAAGCACTTGAGCAATAAGCTGCTGGCGCGTCTCGTCTTCTATCACCAGCTTGCCATGCGTATTGAGAACCGCCTCCACCGCTGGGCGCAGCTCATCTCGAGCACGCTGAATAGAAGCACCACCAGCAATGCGCGCCACTTCTTCATAGCCCACGCGCTCCATAAGCTCGCGCTTAACCTGCTGCTTTAAGTCACGCACGGGCGCAGAATCGATGGCTGCAACCGCATAACTTACAGCCGGGCTGGCACCGTCACGCGCTCGCTCAGCTTGCTGCACACGCGCAAGGACACTCATTTTAATGCCCCCTGCGTGCGCTTCCAGGGAAGATGAACACGTTTATGAGCACGGTTTTGCTCACTACGCGCCTCACGCGTGCGTTCCCACTCCGCCACGTCGCAGCCAAGCTCCTTCAGCATGCCGCCCGTAAGCTCTTCCGCATCGTGCGCAAAGGCAGACTCAGAAGCCATAAACTCACCTATGCGTCCAAATGCGGCCATCTGGCGCAGCGCATCGCCGCCATCAGCCACACGCGCACGAGAGTGTAACGACATAGCCATCTCAAAACGCATGGCCTGTTCTTCTTGATTAGAAGGCGCACCAAACCGATTAAAAACCGAGGTCATCTTTGTTTTAGCCACTCCAATGCGCCCGGCAAGTTCCACCGCACGCACAGCAGAAGATGCGCTTCCTTCTTGCCCCACCACCAAGCAACGGTCACAGCGCGAGACAGCAGAGGCCACCGCGTCTCCCCAAAACACCGATGTGTCGGCAAAGATTACATCTGCCTCGTGTCCCAACAAATCAATCAGTTTCTCAAGCGATGTTGAGAGCAACTCGGCGTGTTCGGGCAAAAGCGATGGCCCCCACAAGGTCACACCAGGAGCTATGCGCATAGCGCTTTTTTCGACCGCCAAAGGCAGCTCGTCACCCGCAGATGCCGAATTTAATAGCCCCAGATCACGCAGCTCCGATGCACCCATAATGTCGTAGAGATTGCCAAACATCAGGTCAAGATCAAGTACAGCGGCGCGCAATCCCATCGATGCAGCCGCGTGAGCCATAGCCGCCACGAGCGTAGTTTTGCCCACACCTCCGCGACCCGATATCACTGCCACCAACGGCGCACGAGAAGCATCGCGCGCAGCACCTGCGCCTGCAGACGCACTTTCAGCTGAGCCCGAGGTCAGCGCCGCAACAACAGGCACGGAGTTACCGTCAAGCGTCTCATTCTCAGCAGATTCCTTACCCGCCATAGCTGAGCCAGCAACCAAATCATCCTGCGCTACAACATCTTCCTTGTCTTCGTCAGAAACCTCTTCTTTCGCCTGGTCCTCCGACGCACGCCTTACCAAGTAGGAGCCGTCAACGGTATCTGCTGGTACGTCCCACGGAGGCAAATCGGATCGACAGGCATATCGCTCTTCCTCCCATTCCGGCAGGACATCGAGCGTCTCAAGCGCGGCAGATGCATCAGGCAGCACCTCATGATTAGCATCGGAGGGCGCGGGTGATGTGGACGCATTGGGCCCTCCCTGTGTACATGCCTCACGTTTGTCCAGCACCGGCACCGCGCTCTCCGCTGCAATCACCTCCGTCACACCTGCATCAAACAGCCGCGCCGCAGACTCACCCAAAGGCTCGCCCGTAAGGACCAAAATCGGCTTTCGCCAGCTCAGCTCCACTAATTCCCGAACAAGGTTCACAGAAGCCGAAACATCCTCAAATGCAATGGCAATCCCACTCGCCGTCTCGCGCAAAACGTTTGCTGCAGCAGCAACACCAGCGCCGTCAGAAAAGCGCATCAATCGCGCCTCGGAACAGTGTGCTTCTACCTCGGCGCGAGCACGCGCATAGCTACCCGCCGAAGCGCAAACCAACCAAATTGAACTCATGAGACTCCGCCTTCTTCCCCTGTCGTTGCCTGCGTATTTGCTTGTGTTTCTATATCGGTGGTCGCAGCGTCCTCCTCAGCACTGTCCGATGCACCTTCAGAATCTGCATCTGCAGCAGCATCCGCGCCCGAAGCAGCACCCGAGCCCGCGCCCGCGTTGTCCTTATCCGCCGAGGCTTCGGCCCCATTCGCAGCATCCTCTGCCGAGCCATTACTTACTGCCAAGGTAACCAACGCTTTCGAGGCTGCCGAGAGCAACTCGCACACACGCTCAGGCTCAACAGCAAGCGTTACCCACGTAATCTCGCCGCCACCTGCCTGCAGCGCGCTCGTGTCTAAGACCTGGGCTGTTACCAAACGATCCGTTATCGCATCTTTGGAGATGTAAATGTCCACCGTGTCACCGCGTTCAAGCGTACCGCCCAGTGCATGTTCAGCGTCACTTGCCACCGACACAGCCACCATGCCCGCAGGCACGTCCAACCCCGAAGCACTTACCTCAAAGTAGGCCGGACTCAGTACTGCGCGCTTAGGAATCCTGCTGTATGCCGTTGTGCCTGCAATGTCCGAAACCGAGGTGTATGCGCCAGAGGGTAGCAAGCTCGAAACCCAGTCCTCAACGCTCACATTACTCTCGTCAATTGCTTCGCCAGGCTCAATATCGCGCGTTGCCACACAAACGCGCACTACGTCTCCCCCATACGAAGCCATCACCTCTCGTTGAGCCTCTTGGACCTCATTTCGCACCGACATCGTGTACCAGCACGTCAGCACTGCGGCCGCAAGACCCAAAAGCACGCTCGCGATAATTCTCGTCTTCCGTTTCACTGCCACCCCCTGTCCAAAAGTGACTCCCGCGCAAACGCTGCGAGTTGTCACATTCAATTCTGAGGAGGCGAACAGGCACGTCAGGCAGCAATTTCAAGTTCTGGATCGCCGCCTTACCAATACCTTTCTCAAATCTTTCACGCTGTGTTAGAAACCGGAAAGCTTTCGGAGAATTCAAGTGGGAGCTCTTGTGAGGTCAGAAACAAAAGCCTGTTAAAGGCCGAATCGCAGCATTGTTCTACACTTTCAGAGAATCTAGGGCTTCAGGTTATTCTTCTGAGCGATTCCGCGGCCTGAAAGGCGAGGACCAGCGAAGCAGAAAATCTGAAACCCCTTAGTCAGTCTCCGCTAAAAAGCAAAAGACTGCCCAGCGTAATGCTGAGCAGTCTTTCTAAGGCTGA